>JBDSYI010000355.1:0-27328 GCA_039925745.1 Casimicrobium sp.
GGGATAAATAGAAAAGCTGTACTTAATTTACGATGCATTCACCGTCGTCCTCGCCGCTTTGCCAAGCAGAGGATAGACCGATGCCGTGGCGAGCCCGAATCACCGAGCTACACCAGCGCTTGAGCGACTGTTTAAGGCATCGATCTTAGCCCGCTCAAAGTAAGCTAAATGCACGAGCCACACTACACTCAAAGTCTACTTTGACCGCGCGGCGCGCTACCGCCTGATTGCACATGGACACACATATTCTCGGCTGGACCATCGCCGTACTTTTGATCGTCGTCGGCGTCGCGGGCACGGTATTGCCTGCGCTTCCGGGGACGATCCTGGTGTTGGCGGGCATCGTGCTCGGCGCCTGGCTGGATAATTTCACACGCGTCAAGTGGTGGGTGGTCACGATCATCGGCGTGCTTGCGGTCGTGGCGTGGGCGACCGATTATTTCGCAACGATTTTGGGTGCGAAGAAAGTTGGGGCCAGCAAATGGGCGTTGATTGGCGCTGCGCTTGGCACGATTGCGGGGATTTTTATGGGTCTGATCGGCGTGCTATTCATGCCGTTTGTCGGTGCGGTAATCGGCGAATTGATCGCGCAGCGCGATGCCAAGCAAGCCGCAAAAGTTGGGCTCGCGACGTGGCTCGGACTGCTTGTTGGCACCATCGTGAAACTGGTGCTGATGTTCATGATGATCGGTATTTTTGTGGCGACGCTAATACTGAATCGATAGCGCTTATTACCTAGCAGTCCAGCGCTATCGAACACGAATCCCCGATGCACGCATCATCGCTTTCGCCTCGCCAACCGTATGTTCACCGTAGTGAAAAATGCTCGCAGCCAGTACAGCATCCGCGCCGCCTTTGACCACACCATCAACCAGATGCTGAAGGTTGCCGACGCCGCCTGAGGCGATCACGGGAATGCTCACCGCGTCGGCAATCGCGCGCGTGAGTTCGAGATCAAATCCGATTTTTGCGCCGTCGCGATCCATGCTGGTGAGCAGTATTTCTCCAGCGCCACGATCAGCCACTTCTCGCGCCCATTCAATGGCATTTTTTCCAGTCGGCGTGCGGCCACCATAAATGAACACTTCAAAGAAACCGGGTCGCGTCTGCTTCGCGTCAATCGCCGCCACCACGCATTGTGCACCATAAAAATGGCTTGCTTCGTTGAAAATTTCCGGACGATTCACGCCAACCGTATTGATGCTCACCTTGTCTGCGCCCGCATTCAGCAGGGGACGCAGGTCGTCGGCCGTTTTCACGCCACCGCCGACCGTGAGCGGAATGAAGACTTGCGATGCGACGCGCTCGATTAAATCGTAGAGCAGTCCACGCGCTTCAACGCTCGCGGTAATGTCCAAAAAACAAAGCTCATCCGCGCCCTGATCGTTGTAGCGTTTCGCCACTTCAACGGGATCGCCCGCATCGCGCAGACCGACGAAGTTAACGCCTTTGACGACGCGACCATCTTTGATGTCGAGACAGGGGATGATGCGTTTACAGAGCATCAGCAAATGCTCATTTCAGCGCTTCAACGGCAGCCCGAAAATCCAGCGTGCCTTCATACAGCGCGCGACCACAGACGACGCCCGCAATGCCGTCTTCCTGATGCGGTTTGAGAAGCTTGATGTGCTCAACATTGTGGATTCCGCCCGATGCATAACTGGCACACGAAGCGGCTGCGCAAGTCGCACTGTCGCCTCAATGTTGATGCCGGTACCCATGCCATCGCGACCGATGTCCGTGTAAATGATGCCTTCGATGCCGTAATCCTCGAAGCGCTTGCCGAGATCGAGTGCGTCGTGGCCGGTCAGCTTGCTCCAACCGTCAATAGCGATCTTACCGTCTTTGGCATCGAGACCGACGATCACAGTTCCGGGGAAGGCATTGCAGGCGTCGTGCAGAAAGCCGGGGTTTTTGACGGCTGCCGTGCCGATGATGACGTAATCAATGCCGTCGTCGAGATAGCGCTCGATGATGTCGAGATCGCGAATGCCGCCGCCGAGCTGGACTTCAATTTCTTCGCCGACCTCAGAGAGGATCGCCTTGATGGCGCGCTCGTTGATCGGTTTGCCCTGCACTGCGCCGTTCAAATCCACCAGGTGCAAACGGGTTGCACCCTGATCGACCCAGTGCCGCGCCATCGCGGCGGGATCTTCGGAGAACACGGTGACATTGTCCATGTCGCCTTGACGCAGGCGCACGCAGTGACCGTCTTTAAGATCAATGGCTGGGATGACTAGCATGGGAAATATAGGAGGGCTGGTGCGGCGAAGTCGCTGCTGGATGTAAACGTTAGGTTGGTTCGGCCCGCGTTAAAACGATCCGTTCCAGGTCGAGAAATTTTGCAGCACGCGCAATCCTGCGTCCGCACTCTTTTCAGGATGGAACTGTACCGCAAAAATGTTGGCCTGCGCCACTGCGACGCAGATTGGATTCGGATAATCGGCAACGCCCGCCACCGCCGCTGCATCAGCGGGCACCGCGTAGAAGCTGTGCGCGAAATAAAACGAAGTTTCGTCGGCAACACCTGCCCAGCAAGGGTGCGAGCGCATGGATTGGGGGAAACGCACCGCATTCCAGCCCATATGAGGCACTTTGAGCACGCAGCCGTCCCAATCCACGTGTGGCTTCGGAAAACGCGCCACGCGACCTTTTAGCCATCCTAGCGCCGGTGTTCCGACGCCCGGCGGGCCCTCTTCGCTCGTTTCAAAAAACATTTGCAGGCCAAGACAGACCCCGAGAAACGGTTTTTCGCGCGAGACCTGATTCAGCACCTCGCGCAAACCCGAGGCGTTGAGTGCTGCCATGCTCTCCGGCATCGCGGCTTGACCGGGCAGCACGACGCGCTCTGCATCGGCGATTTCGTGAACGTCGCTGGTAATCAACACCCGTTGATCCGGTGCGACATGCGAAAACGCCTTCGCCACCGAGCGCAGATTGCCCATGCCGTAGTCGACGATAGCGATGGTTTGCATAAGTCGACTAAAGCACGCCCTTGGTCGAAACCACCACACCCGCCGCTCGCGCATCACGCTCGCACGCAATGCGTAGCGCCCGAGCAAATGCTTTGAACACGGTTTCGCACTGATGATGCGCGTTGTCGCCCTTGAGGTTGTCGATGTGTAGCGTTACCAGCGCGTGATTCACAAAGCCCTGAAAAAATTCATGCGTCAGATCGACGTCAAATGTGCCGATCATCGCCCGCGTAAACGGCACATTAAATTCCAACCCCGGACGGCCAGAGAGATCAATCACCACGCGCGACAGCGCCTCATCCAAAGGCACGTATGAATGCCCGTAGCGATAGATACCCGCCTTGTCGCCCGCCGCCTGCTTGAACGCCTGCCCGAGCGTGATGCCGATGTCTTCCACCGTGTGGTGCGCGTCGATATGCAGATCGCCCTTGGCGTGCACCATCACGTCCATCATGCCGTGTCGCGCCAGCTGATCGAGCATGTGATCGAGAAACGGCACGCCGGTATCAAGGTCAGCCTTGCCAGTGCCATCAAGGTTGATTGAAACCTTGATTTGCGTTTCTTTGGTGTTGCGTTCGACGGCGGCGATGCGGGGAGAATTTGCGTTCATGGCGATATTGTAGGAGCGGCCTCTAAGCAAGCAACGCCTTTAACGCCGCAAGCAATTGGTCCATTTCGTCCGGTTTGCCGACCGAAATGCGCAGCGTGTTGGCCATCAGCGGATGCTGCGCCGAAACGTTTTTCACCAGTATGCCGCGCGCTTTCAGGCCTTCGTACACGGCTGTGGCATCGGGAAATCTGGCAAGTACAAAGTTCGCGACCGACGGGAACGGCGTCACACCGGGCAACTCTGACAACGCCGCAAACAAACGTTCGCGCTCGGCAATCATCGACGCGGCGTGGCGTTTCAACTCGTCGTAGTGATCGAGCATCACGACTGCTGCGACCTGTTGCAACACGCCCACGTTGAAGGGCCCGCGTACTTTATCGATCTCGTTGATCCATTCTGGCGCGCCGAACGCGTAGCCCAGGCGCACGCCCGCGAGGCCGATTTTGGAGAGCGTTCGCATGACGAGCAGATTCGGAAATTCGTCGAGCCGCGACATCCATGAGCGTTGCGCGAACGGCTCGTACGCTTCGTCGATGACGACCAGGCCCGGCGCGGCACGGATGATCGCCGCCACCGCATCGTCAGGATACGCATTGCCGGTCGGATTGTTGGGAAACACGATCCAGACGAGTTTTGGCTGTTCGCGTTCGATAGCGGCGAGCGTCGCATCGAGATCGAGCGAAAAATCTGCCGAGAGTGGCACGCCAACATAGCGACCCGCCACGGCATTTGCCGCATTCTTGAACACAGCAAACGACGGCTCAAGCGACAAAACGGTGCCGCCGCCAGCAATGGTCACCATCGAAATTAGGGTGATGATTTCGTCCGAGCCAGAGCCGAGAATGATGCCGTGATGCGCGGCAATTCCGAGCTTCTCGCGCAGCTTGGCTTTGAGTTCCGGAGCGGCCGGATCGGGATATCGATTGAAGGCTGCCTCAGAGATAGCCTTCGCTAGCGCGGCGCGCATGGCAGGCGCGGACTGGGGCGAATCGAGATGGTTGTCTTCCATCAGCTCGATCTTGATACCCGTCCACGGTGGCGTGACGGGGTAAGCGCGCATGGCCTGCACTTCGGGGCGTACCGTTTGCATGATGCGCGTGAGCATCGCTGTTTTGTTGTCGGTCATTACTTTTCCATTCTCAATTCGGCAGCACGCGCATGCGCGTGCAATCCTTCCGCGGAAGCCAGCGTCGCGGCAGCCTTGCCCAGTGTTTTCGCGCCTTGCGCCGATGCATAAATAATGCTCGTGCGTTTCTGAAAATCGTACACACCGAGCGGCGACGAGAAACGAGCCGAGCGTGAAGTCGGCAGCACGTGATTGGTGCCCGCCACGTAATCGCCGAGCGACTCGCTGCTTCCGTAACCCATGAAAATTGCGCCCGCGTGCCGCAACAGCGGCAACAGCGCTTCCGGATCAGCAACGGACAATTCCAGATGCTCGGGCGCGATGCGATTGCTGATCTCGCACGCCTCCTCCAGGGAGCGCGTTTTGACGATTGCGCCACGACCGGCGAGCGACGCTTTGATGATGTCTTTGCGCGGCATCGTCGGCAGTAATTTTTCGATGCTCGCCTGCACCGCCGCGATCAATGTGTCGCTCGGTGTGAGCAAAATCGACTGCGCGACTTCGTCATGTTCCGCTTGAGAAAACAAATCCATCGCGACCCAATCCGGGTTCGCGCTTTCGTCGGCAATCACGAGAATTTCCGACGGCCCGGCGATCATATCGATACCGACGATACCGAACACACGGCGCTTGGCGGCGGCCACGTAGGCATTGCCGGGGCCGACGATTTTGTCCACCTGCGGCACGGTGGCGGTGCCGAACGCCATCGCGCCGACCGCCTGTGCGCCGCCGATGGTGAACACGCGATCCACGCCCGCCAGATGCGCCGCAGCGAGCACGGTGGCGTTTTTAACGCCGTCCGGCGTCGGCACCACCATGATGATTTCTTTGACACCCGCAACCTTTGCGGGCACGGCATTCATCAAAAGCGACGACGGGTACGCCGCCTTTCCGCCCGGCACGTAGAGCCCCACACGATCCAGCGCCGTGATTTGCACGCCGAGCTGCGTGCCGTCGGCTTCCGTGTAGCGCCAGCTCTCCGCGATCTGGCGACGGTGATAAGTTTCAATGCGATCACGCGCCAGCATCAGCGCAGATTTAAGCTCTGGATCAAGCGCATCGAACGCGGCCTTCATTTCGTATTTCGAAAGCTCGAGCGCCGTCATCGACGCAGCATCAAGGCGATCAAACTTGCGCGTGTAATCGAGCACCGCCGCGTCACCACGAACGCGCACATCGGCCAGAATTTCCGCCACTCGTGCGTCCACGTCTGCGTCAAGCGCGCCGGCGTGATGCGTGAGTGCGTCAAGCGAGGTGAAGAAATCGGCGCTGGAAGAATTAAGGAGTTTCATGGGTTAAGGTGCGCATCAGGATCGCGCCATCGTTGCTCTATCAAAAAATTCATGGAGAAAAGCCCCAGATGCGCACTTCTATGGACGCTCTACGTTCCTTATCAGCTTTTCTCTGTAAGTACCGCCACACTGGGGCTAGCTAGCCATTTAAGTACTTATCGATATCTTGCGAAAATCGCCTCTAGCCCCGGTGCAATAGACGTTTCTCCAAATAAGCTGCTTTAAACAATATGTGCAAGAGGCTTACGCTGCCTGTCTACGATCTCGCGTCGATCGATTTCGCGAAGCTCTCAATAATTGGCATCAGCGCTTCGCGCTTGGTCTTGAGGGCCGCCTGATTGACGATCAAACGGGCCGAAATATCGGCGATTTTTTCGACGGCTTTTAGGTGGTTAGCCTTTAACGTCGCACCGCTGCTGACCACGTCCACAATCGCGTCTGCCATGCCGACGAGCGGTGCCAGTTCCATCGAGCCGTAGAGCTTAATGAGATCAACATGAACGCCTTTTTGGGCGAAATGCGCGCGCGCTGTTTTGATGTATTTGGTGGCGACGCGCAGCCTGCGACCGCGCTGCACCAACTCTTCGTAGTCAGTCGTGTCGGGCACTGCGACCATCAGGCGACATTTGGCGATGTTCAGATCAAGCGGTTCGTACAAGCCCGACAAATCGTCCTCCATCAAAATGTCTTTGCCGGAGATGCCGATGTCTGCACCGCCTTGTTGCACGTAGGTCGGCACGTCACTCGCGCGCACCAGCACCACGCGAACGTCATCACGCTCGGTGGCGAGGATGAGCTTGCGTGACGATTCCGGGTCTTCGAGTACATCGATGCCCGCAGTGCGCAACAACGGGCGTGTGTCGTCGAGGATGCGCCCCTTCGACAAGGCAAACGTGATCACGTGGAAATTCGCTCGATGGTTGCGCCGAGGCCGATCAGCTTGTCCTCGATGTGCTCATAGCCACGATCAAGGTGATAGATGCGATCAATCATCGTTGTGCCACTGGCGCACAGTCCCGCAATCACTAGACTGGCGGAGGCGCGAAGGTCGGTGGCCATCACGTTAGCGCCCTTGAGCGCGGCGACACCTTGAACGACGGCGGTATTGCCGTTCACTTCGATGTTTGCACCCAAACGCGACAGCTCTGACACATGCATCATACGATTTTCGAAGATGTTTTCGGTCATTACAGCCGTGCCTTCGGCGACTGCGTTCATGGCCATTAACTGCGCCTGCATGTCGGTGGGGAATGCGGGATACGGCGCGGTCTTTACGCTCACGGCTTTGAGCGGGCCTTTGCGAGCAATAGTGATAGACGTACCACTGATAATGATGGAGCAACCGGCGTCGCGCAACTTGTCGAGAATCGCATCCATCGAGGCGACAGGTGCGTCGAGCAAAGTAATCTCTCCGCCGACGGCAGCGACGGCGCAGGCGAACGTACCCGCCTCAATGCGGTCGGGCATCACGCGATAAGTCGCCGTATGCAAATCGTCAACACCGGTGATCGTGATGCTGTCGGTACCCGCGCCTTTAATGTTGGCGCCCATTGCGATGAGGCAATTGGCGAGATCGACGACTTCAGGTTCGCGCGCGGCGTTTTCGATCACGGTGACGCCGTCGGCGAGCGTCGCGGCCATCATGATGTTTTCGGTGCCGGTGACGGTGACCATGTCCATCACGATGCGCGCGCCCTTCAGGCGACCGCCGGGTGCGCGAGCATTGATGTAGCCGCCGTCAAGCGTGACTTCGGCGCCCATCGCCTCCAGACCTTTGAGATGCTGATCTACGGGGCGTTGGCCAATGGCGCAGCCACCGGGCAGCGAGACACGCGCTTCGCCCCAACGGGCGACCAGCGGACCGAGGACGAGCACGGACGCGCGCATCGTCTTAACAAGGTCGTATTCCGCAACCGGTTTCGCCAACGTACTGGCGTCTATCTCGATGCGATGTGTTTCAGTGCGTGCAGCGGTGACGCCCATCTGATTGAGCAAACGCACGATGGTGCGTGTGTCGTTCAACTGCGGCACGTTGGTGAACGTCACCGGGGCCTTAACCAAGAGCGATGAACACAAGATCGGCAGCGCCGCATTCTTCGCGCCAGACACGCGAACCGCGCCACGCAACGGACCGTTACCGGTAACGCAGAGCTTATCCATTGCTGCCCATTTTCGTCGCCCACTGCTCGGGCGAGAAGGTTTTCATCGATAGCGCGTGCACTTCCGCTTTCATGCGATCGCCGAGCGCAGCGTAAACACGCTGATGCTGTTTGATCATCGAGAGGCCCTGAAATTCGGCGCTGACGATCGTTGCATAAAAATGCTGACCGTCGCCTTCGACCTCAATGTGCGTGCACGGCAAGGCGGTAACGATGTAATTTTTGAGTGTGTCTGGAGTAAGCATTACTGCCTCAGTTTATAGCCGGTCACGAGCATACGCATGGCGACCGCGGAGAGAAGAACGACGAAGAACATGACCACTGACAGGGAGAGCCACGGGCTCACATCCGATAGGCCGAAGAAGCCGAAACGGAAGCCATCGATCATGTAGAAAAACGGATTGAAGTGCGACAAACTCTGCCAAAACGCGGGCAACGAATGAATTGAATAAAACACGCCGGAGAGAAACGTCAACGGCATGATGATGAAGTTTTGGAACAGCGAGAGATGATCAAACTTTTCCGACCAGATGCCCGCGATCAAACCGAGCGTGCCCATGATGGCGCTGCCGCCTGCGGCAAAGGCGATCACCCAAATCGGATGCAGCACGCTCGCGGGGACGAACGGCAAAGTAATCAGCCACACGCCCAAGCCAACGCTCAGGCCGCGCACCATCGAGCCGAACACATACGCGCAGAAAATCTCCAGCGACGTGATGGGTGGCAACAGGATGAAGATGAGGCTCCTCATCATCTTGGATTGAATCAGCGATGAAGAGCTATTGGCGAACGCGTTCTGCAACACCGCCATCATGATGAGGCCGGGCACCAGAAATTCGCCGTAACTGACGCGTCCATCGAATACCTTCGCCGTACCCTGAAGCACATGCGAGAAGATGAGCAGATATAGCAGTGTGGTGACGACTGGGGCCACCACCGTTTGCGCGGCGACCTTCCAGAAACGGAGGCACTCCTTGTAAAACAGCGCCTGAAACCCGAGACCCAGAAGCGGTGCAGAGTGACGCGCGACGGGTGATGCGACGATCAGGGCCGCCTCGGTGCGATTCGCTTCAGTTGCAACGGGATTCATGCGGCCTCCTTTGACGTCAGACGCAAAAACGCTTGCTCAAGATCCGCTTCGCCGAGCTTCATTTCCTTGATCACGATGTTGGCGTCGCGAAACGCAGCGAGCATCGATTCGAGTTCGGCGTATCCACTGAGCGTGAAGCCCACCGCGCCGCTCGCCTGTGTCTCGGCGCGCGTCTGCCAGGAGGGTGGCAACGCGGCCGCTGATACTTGTACCGTAATGCCGGCCATGCCACGCAGCAGATTGCCTGTGGTGTCCAGCGCCACGACTTCACCTTTTTTAAGCATCGCGACGCGGGTGCACATGGCCTCTGCCTCTTCGATGTAATGCGTCGTCAGAATGATGGTGTGTCCCTCGTTGTTCAAACGCTTGATAAAGGTCCACAGGTTTTGCCGCAGCTCAACATCGACACCCGCTGTTGGCTCGTCGAGCACAATGACGGGGGGCTTGTGCACAAGCGCTTGTCCGACCAGCACACGGCGCTTCATGCCGCCGGAGAGCGCACGCATGTTGGCGTTGGCTTTATCGGTCAAGTCAAGGTTATGCAGGATTTCGTCAATCCATGCGTCGGCTTTGGTTACGCCGTAATACTTGGCCTGAATAGCCAGTGTTTCCCGCACCGTGAAGAATGGGTCGAATACCAATTCCTGCGGTACGACGCCAAGATTTTTGCGGGCGTCGCGATAGTCGGAAATGGTGTCAAAGCCCATTATTTTTGCGGTTCCGCTGTCTGCACGCGTCAACCCGGCGAGGATGCTGATGAGCGTGGTCTTACCCGCGCCGTTCGGCCCAAGCAACGCAAAAAACTCGCCCTGCTCGACCCGCAATGAAACGTGGTTAAGCGCGCGAACACCGGGATAGGATTTGCTGATGTCGACTAAATCAACAGCAGCAACAGATGAATCAGAAATCACGAGGGCCTTCAGTTAAGCCCACCGATTTTAGGGCAGCGAGCGCCCAAGCCAAGTTCTGAAGACTAGAACAAGGCTTCGACGTCGTAGGCGGACGCCAATGTGGCCAATTTCGCGGTCAAACCCACCACCCGACATTGCGGCCCTGCGATGCGCTTGAGCGCGGAAATCAGGGCGAGGCCCGCAGAATCGACCTCGGACACGGCGGAGACATCAATGCGCTCGGCACCGACGGCATCGACCGCAAACGCGGTCCACAAGGCGGGAACGTTGGCAAAGGTGAGCGGCCCAGAAAGCTGCATGATGAGCTGTTTGCCTACTTGTTCTTGGCCTGCAACTGCTTGACCAGTGCATCCACGCTCTGGTCACGGACGACGGAGTTGAATTCGTCTCGATAGTTGGTGACGAGGCTGACGCCAGCAACAATGATGTCATAGGCCTTCCAGCTGCCATCCGACCCTTTTTCGAGCGAGTAATCAATTGGAATGCCTTGACCGTTGGCCTGATTGACCACGGTCTTTACCGTCACGTCGGTTTCGCCGGCTGCCATGCGTAACGGCTTGTAATCGATGGTGTTGTTGCGGAAACTTGCGAGTGCGCCGGAGTACGTACGCACTAGCAGCGTCTGAAATTCTTTGACCAACGCCGCCTGCTGCTCGGGGGAAGCTTTCGACCAATTGCGGCCCATCGCAAGTTGCGTCATGCGCATGAAATTGAAATTGGGCAATAACTTGTTTTCGATCAGCTCTTTGAGCTTGGTCGGATTGCCGAGGATAGCCGGGTCGCTCTTGAGCACCGTGGTGACGCCCGTTGCGGCTGATTTGACCATTTCGTCAGGAGCGACCTGCGCGAAGGCTGGTAGAGCTGCCATCAATGCGACCGAAGCGAACATTGCCGCAAATTTGTTACGTTTCATACTGCTCAAATTCCTTTTATTCATCTTTAGGACGTTTGCCGTCCAGAACGAGACTCTGTCGGCGCTGCAAGTATGCAGAGCGCAAAAAAGTGTAGCGATCGAGGGCGGCTTGATTCATCAGGCTTTCAGCGGGGAAAAGTCCCACCCGTGCATCAACCACGCGTATGCCTAATAACGAGTTGCGCACCGGCACGGATGACAACGTAGACACGGGGTCGTACAGGCCTTCTGGATAACGCGCGACCGCGTCACGTAACGATGACGGCCCGAGGAACGGGAGCACGATATATGGGCCTGCGCCGATCCCCCAATAGCCAAGCGTTTGCCCCAGGTCTTCATTGCCGCGCTCGATACCCATCGAACTTGCGTGATCAAAAATTCCACCGATGCCGAGGGTCGTGTTGATCACGACACGGCCAAGATCATCACCCAGCTTTGCGCCCTTCAATTGAAGGGCGTCGCTGACAACCGACTGCGCATCGGCGGCGTTTTGAAAAACGTTGCTGACACCCCTTTTTACGAGGTTCGGCACCGCCGCGTCGTAGCCTTTAGCGATAGGTTTCAGCAGGTAATGATCAAACGTATTGTTGAATGAATAGACGCCGCGATTGATCGGTTCCAGCGGATCTCCGGAATCAGCACTCCGGAATGACGCGCATCCGGAGAGAGCGAGCACGCCGAGACATACTGGAAGGGCGAAAGTACGAATCATGGCTTGACTCCTGTGGCCGGAGCCGCAGCGGGAGCAGGCGTCTCCTGCGCTTTGTTGAACATGAACTGCGAAATCAATTTTTCAATCTGGATCGCAGACTGCGTTTTTTTGATCCGATCCTCGTCCTTGAGCATCACCGGGTCACCACCCGGCTCCAGACCGATGAATTGATCACCCAACAGTCCCGACGTGTATACCGTGGCGATGGTGTCACGACTGAACTGATACTCAGGAAAAACGTGCAATCGTGCGACCGCTTCATAGGTCGTCTTGTCCAGTCGCACCGATTCAACGCGCCCAACAACAACGCCTGCGCTCTTGACTTGAGCACGCGGTTTTAAGGCACCGATATTTTCAAAGTGCGCTTCGAGCTCGTAACCTCTACGATCCTCATTGAAGGTAAGCAGATTGCCGACCTTTAGTGCAAGAAACATAAGCGCCGCGAGACCGATCGCCACAAAAATGCCGACCCATAAATCAATTATTTTTCTATTCATTTATCCAGCTCCACCACGGAACATGATGACCGTGAGTACAAAATCAAGGGCGAGAATCGCCAGCGCCGACGTCACCACCGTTCGCGTGGTGGCTGCCGAGACGCCCTCGGCAGTCGGGGTTGCATCATAGCCTTCAAACACCGCAATCAGGCTAACGGCCACCGCAAAAACAACGCTTTTAATCACGCCGTTTAAGATGTCATATTTCCAGTCAACTGCCGCTGACATTTGGCCCCAGTAGGCGCCTGCATCGATGCCGATCAGACGCACGCCGACCAGATAGCCGCCGTAAATGCCGAGCGTTGAAAACAGCGCCGCGAGCAGCGGAAGCGAGATTACACCGCCCCAGAATCGCGGCGCAACGACACGGGCAATCGGGTCGACCGCCATGACCTCCATCGCGGCCAGCTGTTCGGTCGTTTTCATCAATCCGATTTCGGCGGTCATGGCGGAGCCGGCACGGCTTGCGAACAACAGTGCAGCCACCACGGGGCCGAGTTCGCGAACCAGCGAAAGCGCGACTAACATCCCCATCGACTCGGTCGCGCCGAAGCGAACCAAAGTCTCATAGCCTTGCAGCGCGAGCACCATCCCGATGAACAAACCGCTCATCAAAATGATGATGAGCGAGAGCACACCGGCCTGATAAATCTCGCGCAACAGCAGTTGCGGCCGCGCAAACGTAGCACCGCTCAAGCGCACTATGGCAATGAAAAAACGAGTGGCGAAGCCGAGACGGGCAATGCCACCTGTCACCGACGCCCCCAGTCGAGTAAGCCACCGTGTGACGCCGTTCAAGCGAAGTCCTCGGCGAGCGCTTTGGCGGGGTAATGGAAACCAACGGGGCCGTCTGGCTGACCGTCGACGAACTGACGCACGAAGGGATCTCTGCTGGCTTTGATGGCGGCGACGTCGCCGTGGGCAACAACTTTGCCTTCGGAAATGAAATAAACGTAGTCGACGATTTTCAGCGATTCAGCAATGTCATGCGTGACCAGAATTGAGGTCATACCGAGCGCGTCATTCAGGCGTCTAATGAGCTGACCCACGACGGATAGCGAGATCGGATCAAGGCCCGCGAACGGCTCGTCATAGAGCGCCATTTGCGGGTCGAGTGCGATGGTGCGAGCGAGGGCGACCCGACGCGCCATGCCGCCCGAGAGCTCACTGGGCTTCAGTTTTGCAGCGCCGCGCAAACCTACCGCATTTAATTTCATGAGCACAAGATCGTGGATGATGTCTTCGGGTAATTCGGTGTGTTCGCGCATTGGAAAGGCGATGTTTTCAAACACGGTTTGGTCGGTGAACAACGCGCCAAACTGGAACAACATGCCGAGCTTGCGCCGATGCGCATACATCTGTTCGTGAGTCATCGCGGCGACCGATTGACCACTCACCAAAACCTCACCGCTGGTGGCCTTAATCTGGCCACACAACAGTCGCAAAATCGTGGTTTTTCCGCAGCCAGAACCGCCCATAACGGCGACCAGTTTGCCGCGCGGAACAATGAGATTGATCCCGGACAAAATTTGCCGTGCCTTGGTGTATCCGAAGCTGACGTTCTTCAGTTCAACGAGTGTTTCGCAAGTGGCCGCGGGTGCAGACGCAGTGAGAGAAGATTCGGAGTCCAATGTCATGTGAGATATTGTATCGGGGAGGTCATTTTTGCGAATAACTTTTATCTGAATCGACCGTTACATGCGGGTGGAGTACATTTTTTGACGTGAGTCGACTTTTTACAATTTCTGCGCCCAGCCCCCGTACGTTCGTCATTTATGTAAAAAGTTGTTAGCGTGCAGGCTTCAATTTTTCAGCCAAGGCGTAGAGAGCTTCTCTTGATTCGCCGGTGATTTTTGCTGCGAGTTTTGCGGCCTTGGCCGGCGGCAATTCCTCCAGCAGGGTTTTCAGCAGCTTTTGCGCATCCACGAACGTCGGCGTCGGTGCGCTCGTCGCCCCCGCCACCACAATGACAAACTCGCCGCGCAATCGTTCCGCGTTGGCAATACGCCACGCATCAATTTCTCCGGCTGGCAAAGCGACGATGGTCTCGAATTTCTTGGTCAATTCGCGGGCAATCAGCACACGACAATCCGCTGGCAGTCCCGTTGCGAGCGCCTGCAGCGTTTTGTCGGCACGATGGGGGGATTCAAAAAAAACCGTCGTCTCAACGCGTGCCGCAATGCGTTCAACAAAGTGGGCGAGCGAAGTGGGCGTCACCGGTGCGAAGCCGACGAAGGTAAACGCCGTCGATTCGAGCCCAGCGACCGACAATGCCGTTGTCACCGCACTGACGCCGGGGATCGGAATAATCGGAAAGCCGGCTTGGCGAACCGCTGCCACGAGACGTGCGCCAGGGTCGCTAATGGCGGGCGTTCCGGCATCGCTGGCGTAGGCAACAGCCTCGCCCGCCGCAAGCCGCGCAATCACGGAATCCGCTGCCTCGCGCTCGTTATGCTCACGCACTGACAACAAAATGGGTGCTGCAATACCGAGCAGGCGCAGCAGGTCTCGTGTGACCCGTGTGTCCTCGCAGGCAATCACCGGGACTTGCGTGAACACCGAAACGGCGCGTTTGGTGATGTCACTCAGGTTCCCCAAAGGCGTGGCCACTACATACAATGCAATTTCAAGTTCTGACGGTTCGGACATCGCGTTTATTTATGAGCACCTCTCCAAATTCTTTTTTGAGTATGCAGTGTTAGGCGCGGCGCGCGCAGCAATCGAAATGTACGCTCTGGTACATGAGGGTTGCGAGCACTCCGCAACGACACAATGCGTCTCACAAATGAGTTTTTAGAGGTGTCCTTATGAGTGTAGGTTGGCAATTCAATACAGGCCCGATCGTGTGTCTGACCTCGGCACTGGTTGGGATGTTGATTTCCACAATGCCCGTCGGCGCGCAAACACTTGCGCCCAGCGTGACGGCAGCGGACTTGCCTCGCACTTTAGCGTATGCGCCGGATTCAAAGCCACAACCGCTTCGCGTCGTAGTGCTGTTACCGCTTGAAAACCCGCAGTTGCGTCGGGCCGCGAGCATTGTGCGCGACGGCATGGCTGCGGTGTTCGCGACGCGAAAGTCTGAGATCCGCGTGGTTGACTGTGCGTACGGCGTTGCTGGCGTGGTGCAGGCGTACGTGCGCTGCGTGACGCCGGACACCGACTGGGTGGTCGGACCGCTCGGACGCACTGACGTCACCGCGTTAGCGCTCGCCAAACTGGAAATGCCGAAACCTACGCTGATGCTGTCGCCTCTCGGCAGCGTGCCGCCCGAGCCGATGACCGTCCTGTCGCCTGATCTTGAAAGCGAAGCCGAGGCGGTTGCGCAACAGGCGTCAGACGACGCCTGTCGCAAACCGCTGCTGATCGAGGCGGCTGACGCGATGTCGTCGCGCGTGAGCGTAGCGATCACGGCGTACTGGCGTGAACGCTCGGTCACACCGTTGCCCGCGATCAGCCTGCCGAGCCGCAATGGCTGGCGACGCGCGGCCGATCAATGGCGCAATGACAACGTGGATTGCGTGCTGTTTGCAGGCGGTGGTGCGGTGCTAACGGAGCTTCGGCCTTACTTGCGCAGCATGGCGGTGTACGTCACCAGCGCGAGTTTCGAGACGTCGCTGGATCGCACAGTTGACTGGACTGGCATTCGGATTGCCGACGCACCGTGGATCGTGGATGCCGAGCGCGCAGAGTTTGCGCAGTACTTGCCTGCTGCCGCGCTTGCGCCTACCCTCGCGCGGCTGTATGCGCTGGGCGTGGATGCTTCACGACTGGTGATAGCGGCAGGGCGTGACTCGTTGCCGGTGTCGTTCGACGGTGCTATTGGGCAGCTCACGCTAAAAGATGGGCAATATCGGCGGCAACCTGTCATCGGTGAGTTTCGCGAGCGGACATTGGTTAAAGTCGGCCCGTGACCACTGGCGACGGCGAACACCATGAACGTGAAGCCGAGGCTTTCCTGAAAGCGTCTGGGCTTGTATTGGTGGCGCGCAACTGGCGCTGTCGGCTCGGCGAAATTGACCTGATTATGAAAGAGGGTGCGACGCTTGTGTTTGTTGAAGTCCGCAAGCGTCAAGGTCAAAGTTTCGGTGGCGCGATCGCCAGCATTGGCGCGCAGAAGCAGGCGAAGCTGCAGCGCGCGATAGGACTGTATCTCAGCAACTTGCCGAATACGCCTGCATGCCGGGTTGACGCCGTGCTGTTCGACGGAAAACGCGCGCCCGTTTGGGAGCAAAACATTTTTGGCGCATGATGCCCGAAGGCGTCACCATGGAACCACGCACGATTGCAGCGCGTCTGACGTATTGCACGACGATAATCAAGTCTTTCAGGAGAGAGTTATGACCCAACGCCACAAAAAGCCCACTGCGATTAAATTGCTTGGCGTCTCACTTGCTGCGCTGACGGTGACGATACTCGCCTCTGCATGCGTTCCGTTGGTAATCGGCGGCGCCGCCGCGACAGTGGCGATGGCGGAAGACCGGCGCTCGCCAGGTACATTCGTCGACGATCAGAGTATCGAGAATTCGGCCCTGCTGCGAGTCAAGTCGCGATTTGGCGGGCAAGTCCACGTGAACATTACGAGCTATAACCGCCGAGTGCTGTTGAGCGGTGAGGCTGTATCCGAGGCGGTCAAACGCGGCGTAGAAGAGGAAGTTTCCACCATCAGAGGCATCACGCGAATTTTCAATGAAATGGTTGTCGGGCCGCAAGCGGGCGTGATGTCGGTGAGCAACGACGCGCGGTTGACGACGGTTGTCAAAACACGCTTTCTGGAGACTAATCGTTTTCAGGCAAACCACGTCAAGGTAGTCACTGAGGCGGGCGTCGTGTTTCTGATCGGAATCGTCAAACGAAGCGAGGCTGAAACCGCTACCCAGCTCGCGAGCACAACCAGCGGGGTTGTGCGAGTGGTTCGCCTATTCGAGTATCTCGATTAAAATCAGGTAACCGGCGTTAAGCCAAGTAATCAGCGGCCTCGCGGTCGACAAAAATAATGACCGATATCGTCCTGAAGCACACCGATGCGGATCGCGAAGTCGATGCGCGTGGCCTCAATTGCCCGCTGCCGATTTTGCGTACCAAGAAAGCGCTCAACGACATGAAGACAGGGCAGATACTAAAAGTGGTGGCGACTGACCCGGCCTCACAGCGCGATTTTCAGGCGTTTTCACGGCAAACTGGTAATTCGTTAATCGATCAGTCGGCAGCAAACGGCGAATTTACGTTTCTGTTGCGGCGAAAGTAATTGCGCCTTTGTTTCGCGTAGTTAGCGGCCGAAGCCACTCTACTTTTTCGAATGAAATTACGGCCGCAGAATCCGCAAAATCGCATCTTCAACCTGCGGGTCTTTCGACCCCAGTTTGAGCGACTGCCGAAGCGCAGTTAGAGCGCCGCGACCGGTGCCGTTCTGGAATTGTGCCAACCCCAGACAGCTCCACGCCTCGGCATTGCCTGGTTGGTCCACCGTCCAGCGCTGACAACTGCCTTGCAAGCCAGCATAATTAACCGTGCCACCCGAGCGCCGGGCGCTTTCCAATTGCCGTGCGTAGCCGTCGATACGCGCCCGTCGAGCTTGCGCTGCGCTGACCTGTTGATCCACTTGAGCTTCGTTGACCGAAACAGACGTAGGCGCGGCCGGCTTGACTATCGGAGGTACGGGCTTCGGCACAACCGGCAGCGATATGGATGCTGCCGTGGCAGGTACTGACTCTGCGGTAACCGGCGCTGGAGATACTGGTTCGGTCGGTACGACGGCAGGCGTCACCGCCGCCAACTCAGGCGTAGTCGCCCGTGGCACCACCAATCGCGCCAGTGCCGATTCAGACGTCGCCGCCCAAGTCATCCAATACGGCCTGGCGACGGCGTAATCAGTTCGCCAACCCGTGGCCAGAATGAGCACCATCGATAGCACGACCGCCAGGCCAGTGCCGACCGTGGCCAGTGTCATCGGGCGCGCCATCACGACGGAGTCACCACATGCGTCCCAGTCTGCTTCGCGATCTCTGATGTCGCGCCAGTTGCCGGCTAACCGGATCAACGCCACTGGCCAGATGCCGAACGCGGCCCCGGCCCAAGCCGAGCGCGTCGCCCGTGCCCACGCCAGTTGTACTGTGCCCGGCTTGCGGTGATCAGCGGGGCACGTAATGCCCGACACCACCACGAGCCCCATCAACCACTTCCCAGGCGTAGTCCGAAACGTTTTTAGCGAGAAAACCTCTAATGGAATCGTGGCGAGCACCACGAGCACTGGCAGCACAAAAGGGGATCGTGTCACGAGGAAGCCAATCTCGCCCGAACTCATCAGGCGTTCACCCAGCGCCAGCCCGCCGTACAGAGCCATTCCGACTATGGCGTAGTCGATGATACGGGCGAACAGTCGGCGCTGAACGTTGGTCGCGGTCACGAAGCCAGCAGCGCTGCGCGTGAGTTCCATGAGTCGCAGCTTGAAAATCCACGCAGTGTCGTGCTGGGGTGGCGGCACACCGATAAAGATCGAACCTTCACGCCGCCATTTAATGATCCCGAGTCGCGACAAACCTGCCGCAGGCCCCATCGCTTCCTTGGGCCGACTCAACGCAAATGCAAACGCCATCAGTATTGCGATAGCGAGCAGCGCTCCGACAAAACCGTAGGTCAGCGAACCATGAAACCAAACTGGCACAACCCACAGGCAGGCAAAAACTAACAGGATAAGCGACGCCACAAGTCCGAGCCAAACCAGTGGTGACGACCAGGCTGTTCCGTCAGCTAAAGGATCTGCGAGCGCATCTACACCCGGCAGAGATTTCGGAACCGAGGCTTCAATCGAGAGTTGCGACACGTCGGCGCCGCTCTCCGCCAGAATACGAGATTGCGTACTGCCTGCCTCGGCCGCCGCCTCTCGCGCCGACGAACCGCCGATGGGTAGACGCCATGGACCCGCACCGACGCCAGGATTTAACGCAGCGTCGTAATCTTTTCGGCGAATCCGGTCGACCAGAATAGCTGCCGCCAGTGCTGCAAAACGGACCGCTTCTTCAGAGTCACCCGACGCGTCGCGCGGCACTGACCAGAAGCGACGCACGACGCCTCGCAACGCGATCTGAATCGCCGGAGTCGATGCTGACGGCGAGACTTCAAGCGCGTCGTAAAGGCTATTGCGCATTCACTCAGTTAGACAATTTAGGTTGGCACGATGATAGCCCCACTCGTTAAAAAGCGGGAACGGCCACGGCAGCGATACGGTATTTGACATGCGCAAATGCAAACGGCCCTGACGGGCCGTTTGTTGGAGGACTCGCGCTGCGTTTGAACAGCGGGCTGAGTCTTACGCCTTGCGCGTCTTGTTGAACGACAGCTTTTCCTTGATGCGTGCAGATTTGCCCGAACGATCACGGAGGTAATAGAGCTTGGCACGACGAACGTCACCGCGGCGTTTGACTTCAATGGATGCGATCAGCGTGGAGTACGTCTGAAACGTACGCTCTACGCCTTCGCCATTGGAGATCTTGCGCACGATGAACGAGCTGTTCAGGCCCTTGTTCCTCTTGGCGATGACGGTGCCTTCGAAAGCCTGAACGCGTTTGCGCTCACCCTCAACCACATTCACACTAACAATGACCGTATCACCTGGCGCGAACGCTGGGACGACCTTGTTCAGACGGGTAATTTCTTCGGCCTCAATCTGGGCGATCAAAAATTTTGACATTTCAGTTCCTTGACATTATTTTGTTGTTTTCAGAGTCTGAGCGGTGTGCGATCAAGGCTTAGGGCCGTTGACCTACGCGGGGGACATTGCCCTGCGTTCAACACACATCAGGTTCCGTGTGCTCCAGTGCTGCCGAGGCCGCGATGAAACAAGCAGGAATTTTCAGTAAGTCTTTGATTCTAACCCGATTTCTGTGATTTCGTCGAGCATCGAGGTCTCTTCTAGAGACAAATTGGCTCGTGCAAGCAAATCGGGGCGGCGCATCCAGGTGCGGATGAGTGCTTGTTTGATCCGCCAGCGGTTGACCGTAGCGTGGTCGCCGTTGGCCAGTTGTGCGGGGATTTGTTGGTCCTCCGACGCCGTGAGCGCATACTGCGGCCAATCCAGCTTGCCGTCGGCAAACGATTCAAACGTGGCCGATTCCGCGTCACCCAAGGCGCCGGGTAATAGGCGCACGCAGCTATCAATCACCACCGCCGCAGCCAATTCGCCGCCGGACAGCACGTAATCGCCGATGGAGACAATGGCGTCAACATTGGCGTCAATCCAGCGCTGGTCGATGCCTTCATAGCGGCCGGCAACAAAAGTAATGTGTTGGTTTTGCGCAAACTGTCGAACGCGATTTTGCTCTAGTGGTGCGCCGTCCGGGCTCATAAAAACGACCAGCGATTTCTCGCCATGCCACGTGCGCGCTGCCGCCAGAGCCGCATCCAGCGGCGCAGGCATGAGCACCATTCCGGGACCGCCCGCTGCGGGCCGCGCGTCGATGGATTTGCGCGCATCAGCAGCGAAATCATGCAGCGCGAAGCCCTGCCAGCGCCACAAACCCTGCTGCCGGGCACGGCCCGTCACCCCAAAATCAAGGGCGTGTTCAACAAGTTCAGGAAATGCCGCGATCAAAGAGATCGACAGCATGACTACTCGAGGCCTTCCCAGTCCACATCGACTCGACGTGCCGCAATATCGACAGAGCGCACTATGGCGTCGACGAAGGGGATGAGTTCATCGCCGGGCGTGGGATCGGTCGCAGGTCGTTTGATGCGCAAAATTGGATGCGCACCGGACTCAAAAATTTCTGCGATTTCACCAAAGACGCGCTCACCGTTGGTGCAGGTGAGACCAATCAAATCAATCCAGTAATACTCACCTTCAGGCAGTTGGGCAAAGTGCGCCTTATCGACAAAGATTTCTTTGTTGGTGAGCCGAGCGGCGGCTTCGGGCGAAGTCACACCCACGATCTCAGCCACGATGCTCTCGCCATGACGGCGCGAGCGGGTAACGGAGTACATGGTCGTGCCGATCATCACATCGCGCGCCTTGAGCAAAGTCTGCGCATCTTTCGAGTACGGATACCAGTGTAGAGCGCCGGTCAGTCCGTACGGACGACCGACTTTAGCAAGTGCAATAAGGTTGGCCGTGGGGCCAGACGGGGCTGCTACCGTAGCCGTAGCGCCTACGGCTGATGCCGGTGTGCTATCACCCACAGGGCCAACCGCGCTATTTACTGGCTTCATCACGCTGCCGACCATCGCGACGCGCAATCACAGGGATCGCCGCACCGCAAAGAGCAAACTTAAGCGGCGACAGCAGCAGGCGCAGCGGCTTTGGCAGCACCCTTGGCCAGACGGGAAACCGTATCGGACATTTGCGCGCCCTTGCTGGTCCAGTGCGTCAGGCGCTCTTGAGCGATGCGCACGTTCTCGGCGCCTTCTTTGCCAACCGGGTTATAGAAACCCAGACGCTCAATGTAGCGACCATCGCGACGATTACGTGAATCAGCAACAACGATATTGAAGAATGGGGAACCCTTGGAACCACCACGAGAAAGACGAATAACGACCATGACGGTATGCGCAGTCAAAAAATTAAAGTTAGCCTTAAATTATAGCTCGGGATTTGACGATTTGTTTGCTATTGCGTCGTCGATTGCCTGTTCCGCGCAATACGATGAAACATCCATCGACTTTGGTCAAAATGGACGTTTAGCCCCTGCTCCACTGTCATTTCAGCGAAAAGCTGTATGCCGGGCCGCCATCCGTACGGACAACTGCGCGTGCTTGACCTCGGAGTCGCGGTATCAGGCTTCGCAGTCGCAGAGCTTTCCAACGCCAAACGAGCGGGCACGCCGTCTTATCTCGCACCGGAATTGTTCAACAACGCCGAGCCGTCTGCGCAAAACGATATTTATGCGCTCGGCGTCACTCGCTATCACCTGCACTCGAGCAAATATCCGTACGCTGAAATCGAGCCGATCCAGACGCCCAATTTTGGCGATCCCACGCCGCTATCTCGCTGGCGGCCCGACTGCCCAGGCTGGTTTGAAAATATCATTCTGCGGGCGCTGGCCGTTGATCCAGAACTTCGATTCGAAACCGCCGAAGAATTCTTGCTGGCAGTCGAGCAAGGTCCGCTTTCCGTCACATCGACCCGGCAAAACACGCTGCGACAACCATTTGCCGCCCGTAACTTATTGCGGACTTGGCAGGTGGTGGCGGTGCTGTCGATCATTTTGAATTTCGTGCTGCTTTACTTTGCGACGAAGTAATTTCGCGCCGCCTCTAACAGCCAGCGCAATCGCTCCTGAATGAGTCCTCCGACCCATAGGCAAACACGCAGGTTTTTGCAGCGCACCCCATAGCGACAACTCAGCGTCGCGCAAATCATGCTGAGTGCCGTGAAAAAGCAGGCGAGCGAGGTGATGACCCATTCGCGCGCGCGAGCAAAGCGATCACACTGGCTAACGGTACTTTTGCTGCATCACCGCAAAACTCTGACAATCGGGTGAAGCGCGGACTTTTTCTAAAGCGGCTTCGTCGCCAAACGCCCCCTTGACCGGGGCTGGAACCGCAATAGTGCAAAAGTCGACATACAGGAAAAAATCAATCCCTGCCGTAGTACAAAAGCGCTATTCGAAAAAAGCTGTTGAAATGTCTCTTCCTGTGTCGCAATTCGGCGACGGCTTTGTGACGATGTTGCAACAGAGGAGTAACTCGGATGTTTTGCCCACACTGGAGCTTTTTTTGCGCGATTTCCTATGGCTATAATCGTCTGGTCAAATCAGTGGTTATGACGTGCGAGAGACCCTCGCTCGGTATAGTCTCTGGGGTGACTTAGTTAGAATCAACAGCAATTTGAGGCCGGGGCAAAACCCCGGCTTTTTTTTGCCTAATTTTCAACAATCACTTCATAATCAATAATTTAGCCGCGCATTTATGCGGCAAAAAGAGCGATGGATTCGACGTGTGCGGTGTGAGGAAACATGTTCGCGACACCCGCGCCCATGAGTCGATATCCCTTTTCATTAACAAGAATTCCTGCGTCCCGAGCCAGCGTTGAAGGGCTGCAACTCACGTAAACCAGCCGTTCCACACGTCCGCTGGCGGCTTCCGGCAGCGCTTTGATGACCTGCACCGCGCCATCTCGCGGTGGATCGATCAACAGCTTGTTAATTGGACGCGCCGGCGTCGAAACGGTGTCGAACCAGTCCTCCGCGATCTCGAACAGGTTCGCCACGGCGAAATCCGTTTTGTTGGTCAACCCGTTTAACGCCGCGTTTTCACGCGCCCGAGCGATGAGCCCAGCCGAGCCTTCAATGCCATAAGTCGACGCGGCTCGCTGCGCGATCGGCAAGGTGAAATTTCCCAGTCCGCAGAACAAGTCAGCCACATGATCGGTCGGCTGAAGATCGAGCAAACGCATCGCGCGTCGCACCAGCATGGCGTTAATGTGCGGATTTACTTGCGTGAACTCAGTCGGCTGAAAGCTGAAACGCAGTCCGAACTCGTCTAATTTGTAACCGAGCGTTTGTGCTTCTCCGGGCAACGGATGCGCGGTGTCCGGGCCTTTCGGTTGCAAATACCACTGAACCTGATGCGCAGCGGCGAACGCTCGCAGTAGCGTCAAATCTGAATCCGCCAACGGCTCCATATGCCGTAGCACCAGCATCGGCAACCCGTCGCCTTCGGCATACTCAATCTGCGGTAAGCGGTCACGAATGCTCGTGCTGCCGATCAATTCCCGCAGCGGCATTAGCAACGCCGAAACATGCGGCGGCAACACGTGACATTCGCGCATATCCGCGACAAAGCTCGATTTCTTCTCGTGAAAACCGACCAGTACCGTGTTCTTTTTGGCGACGTATTTCACCGAGATTCGCGCACGCTGACGATAGCCCCAATGCGGGCCCTCAATGGGCGAATAAACCTGCTCCGGCTTCACGTTGCCGATGTGTTTCAAATTGTCTTCCAGCACGCGCTGCTTGGCCGCGAGCTGTGCACGCGCGTCGAGGTGCTGCATGCTGCAGCCGCCGCACACGCCAAAGTGCGGGCACCTTGGTGTCACCCGCATGGCGCTTGGTTTGATGATGCGCTCTACCACAGCCTTTTCAAACGTCGGTTTGCTGCGCGTGATGCGTGCTTCGACAATTTCCCCCGCGAGCGCGCCTTCAACAAACACCGCTTTGCCGTCATTGCGGGCGATGCCCTGGCCTTCGTGGTCGATAGATTCAATGGCGAGTGTGATGGACATAGCGGCTGGGGGGTTAGCAGGTTTCAGCAAAGGCGCAATTCTAGGCGGCGCAAGGCTATCGGCTCCGCCGCCTAGAATCGTGACCTATGCCGTGCATCCTTGCCATCGAAACCTCCGCGCACATCGGTGCCGTCGCCATTCTGGGTGGCGAACGATGTGAATTTCTGCTGGCGGCACAGTCGGTGCGCGACGATCAAAAACTCTCGGCATGGGTACTACCCGCGATTGAACGCGTCATTGCCGATACTGGGCTCACCCATACAGCAATAGACGCCATTGCCTTCGGCGCCGGTCCGGGCAGCTTCACGGGCGTACGTACCGCCTGCGCGACGGCGCAGTCGCTGGCGTACGCGTGGAAGCGTCCGCTCATTACGGTGGATTCGCTGGCAGCGTTGGCAGAAACGTCATCCGCATCGTCGATGTGCGTCGTGCTCGATGCCCGCATGCGCGAGGTGTTCAGCGCTTCGTTTACGCGTCGAGCCGACGGCGAATTAGCGCAAACCGCAGCAACCACCGTTTCGGGTCCAGATGCAGTGGTCGTTCCAGCCGATAGCGAGTTAATCGGATCCGGCGCGAAATTATTGCCGGCGCCACAAAACTTCGCGTTGGCTGCCACGGCCCATGCCGAATCAAATTGGGCGCACGGCATAGCTCGTATCGCCGCGCGCAAATTGGCACGCGGCGAAATCACCGACCCGATGCGTGCGGAACCCATTTACGTTCGCAACAACGTTGCGCTCACCGAAGCCGAACGCCAACAGGCACGTTTAGTCAATCAGCATCTGACCATTGAGGCAGTGACATGAGCAGCTTGAGCTTTTCAACTGCCACCGTTCAGTTATTGAGCACACCTGACATCGAGGCGGTCGTCGAGATCGAGCGTCTCTCGAACTCACACCCGTGGACTGAGCGCAATTTTCACGACGCACTGGCTTCTGGTTACCTCTGCCTCATTGCGCGCGACCAGGGTGCCGTGTGCGGCTTTGCCGTATCCCGACTACTGGTGGATGAAGCGGAGCTGCTTCTGATCGCAGTGACACCGGCCATGCGCCGACAAGGCGTCGCGCTACTGCTCTGGATCGAACTGGCTGAGCGCTTGAAAGCGAGTGGCGCGCGAACCGTGCATCTGGAAGTTCGCCAGTCCAATCTTTCGGCGCAAGAGTTCTATCGCACACGAGGCTTCACCCAGTCGGGTGTTCGGCCCAAGTATTACCCGAACGGCGCACGCGACAACGAGCGTGAAGACGCGGTGTTGATGCAGGCATTGCTATGACCAGTCGCGAAGTCATTCTGCGCGAGATCGGGCTGACGCCAATCTGGGTGAGCCGATTGAGCGTTGCCGATACCCTCACGGCTGAATTGTCGCCGCCCGTCGTCACGCCAGTTGCGACAGTTACGCCAGTTGCGCCCGCTACGTCGGCCGAACTCGTTCGTGAGCCTGAGCTATCTCTGGCCAATCGCGAAGCCGCAATCGCAAATTTATCTTGGGATGAGCTGATAGTCAGCATCGCTGGCTGCACCGCGTGCAAACTATGCACGACCCGTACCAACACCGTTCCCGGCAGCGGAGATCGTTCGCCCTCGTGGATGGTTATCGCTGGCGCGCCCGACGAGAACGAGGACAAACAGGGTGAGCCCTTCGTCGGCAGAGCGGGTCAATTGCTTGACGCGATGCTTGTCGCTATTGGCAAAAAGCGCGGTGATGGCATCTACATCGCTAACGTCATCAAGTGTCACCCGCCGAATGACCGCAACCCCGAGCCGGATGAAATTGCCGCCTGTGCGCCTTATCTCAATCGCCAGATAACGCTCGCGCAGCCCAAACTTCTGCTCGCGGCAGGCATTTTCGCCGCTCAGACATTGTTGAATACTCACGACACGGTCGAAGCAATGCGAGGGCTTCCCACCTCCGCCAGTCAACGCGAAGGCGTACCGATCGTTGTCACCGATCACCCGTCATACCTGTTGCTCAGCCCGCTCGAGAAGGCCAAAGCCTGGGACGACTTGTTGAAAGCCAAGGCACAGGTGGCCTAACTTTTGCGACTGGTCGCATAATCGCGAAAACATCAAGCCTTGAAAAACTGCCTCAGTGCGGGCATATTTCGATCACTTTCACAAACTGCGCTCTCCCTCAACTGCTGCGAGCGCCAGCGGAGGACTTAAATTATGAAACGATTTTTTTTAGCCGTTGCGGCTCTGGCTGCAACTCTTGGCCTCTCCGGCTGCGGCTACAACGACATGGCGCAAGGCGATCAGTCAATTAAAGCTGCATGGTCTGAAGTGTTGAATCAATATCAGCGCCGCTCAGACTTGATCCCAAATCTGGTGAACACCGTCAAAGGTTACGCTGCGCAAGAGCAAGACACGCTGACCAAGGTCGTGGAAGCACGTGCGCGCGCGACTGGCATTCAAGCCACGCCTGAGCTGATTAATAACCCGGAGGCGTTTCAGAAATTCATCGCTGCACAAAATCAATTGCAAGGCGCTTTGAGTCGATTGCTCGCCGTTTCAGAAAACTATCCGAACCTTAAAAGCGACGCCCTCTTTCGCGATCTAACCGCGCAGCTCGAAGGTACCGAGAACCGCATCACCGTGGCTCGCAACCGCTACATCAAAGCGATTCAGGGCTACAACAACACCGTCGTTTCGTTCCCGTCGAATCTGATCGCCATGGTGTTTGGCTTCAAGGAAAAACCTCAGTTCACGGTAGAAAACGAGGCCGAGATCAAGACCACTCCGAAGGTTGATTTCAGTAAACCCGCTGTTCCCGCAAAGCCGTAATCTCCCTCTCGTCAGTAACCTGTAGCAGCGACGCTGTCGCGACTCAAC
>JBDSYI010000356.1:0-1890 GCA_039925745.1 Casimicrobium sp.
AGCACCGCTGCTCATCGAAACATTCAATGAATGGCGCGAACGCACCGGGCACACCATTCTTGAGCGTTACGGCATGAGCGAGACCGTGATGTTGACCTCAAATCCCTATGCGCCGGACCAAGGCGAACGTCGCGGCGGGACGGTGGGCTTTTCACTTCCCGGCGTCAGCGTTCGCG
Organism: Casimicrobium sp.; assembly: GCA_039925745.1. GTDB lineage: Bacteria > Pseudomonadota > Gammaproteobacteria > Burkholderiales > Casimicrobiaceae > Casimicrobium. The sequence goes on from JBDSYI010000356.1 coordinate 177, forward strand.
CATCAGACGATAAGGGCGGAATATGCCCAGTCAACGCAATCGGCGGCATCGAAGTCAAGGGCCCGAATGTGTTCGCAGGCTACTGGCGCATGCCAGAGAAAAACAAGGAAGAGTTCACAGTTGACGGCTGGTTTAAAACCGGGGACGTAGGCAGGATCGATGAGCGGGGATACGTGGCGATCGTTGGCCGCAGCAAGGACCTGATCATAAGCGGTGGTTACAACGTTTATCCCGCAGAAATTGAGGGCTACATCAACGACATGCCAGGAGTCGCGGAGTCGGCTGTGATCGGTGTGCCACATCCAGATTTTGGCGAGGCCGGTGTGGCGGTGGTCGTGGCGAAAGCCGGGGCGTCGCTTGACGCGAACGCCATTCTCGCTAAGCTCAAAACCAGCATCGCAAATTTCAAAGTCCCGAAGCGGGCCTTCATCGTCACCGATTTACCGCGCAATACGATGGGAAAAGTGCAGAAGAATTTACTTCGGCAACAACACGCTGCATTGTTTTCCTGAGGGCATCGAGCTGCAATCAGGATCGGGCAAAGCAAAGTGTTCGGCAACCGAAAAGCATCCGGTCCGAGGAGTCGAGCGCCGCGTTGAACACTTGATAACCTTTCGTGATCGCAGCGCTCTTAAGGTTTAGTGGCCGCTGCGCCCATAACTGCGTCCGGCAAACCAGTGGCAATGCCAGGAAATATGCATATCAGAAGCACCGCCAAAATCATCAACACTACAAATGGTAATACGCCCCAGATGATGTCTTTGAGGGCGATATCTGGCGCGATGTTTTTGATCACGAAGATGTTCAAGCCTACCGGCGGGTGAATCAATCCGGTTTCCATCACAATGGTCATCAAGATGCCAAACCAGATCAAATCAAAACCTGCCGCTTTGAGCGGCGGCAGAATGATGGGCGCTGTCATCAAAATGATGCTGACCGGCGGCAGGAAGAAACCCAGCACAATGACCATGATGAGCACGGTGGCCAACAACACCCAGCGTGACAGGTGCATGCCCACAATCCATTCGGCAGTGGACTGGCTGATGCGCATGTAGCTCATTACATAAGAAAACAACAACGACATGCCGATGATGAGCATCAGCATGGTGGACTCTTTCAAGGTCGACGTGAGAATCGGCGCAAGGTCCTTTGGGCGCCACACGCCGTAAATCCCCGCTATCAGCCCCAGCGCCAGCAATGCGCCCAGGCCGGCAGTCTCCGACGGGGTTGCAAAACCGCCGTACAAGGCGACCATCACACCGATCAACAGCAGCACGAACGGAACCACACGCGGCAACATTTCAAATTTTTCGCGGGTCGTAAATGTTTCGTCGGATAGCAACGCCGAGGGCGTACCCGTTCGTTTGAACTCGGCTTCCGCGATTCGATACTCTTTGCGGTATCGGAACGCGGCGTACGCCGAGAACAGGCCAACCAACAAAACGCCGGGAAAGATGCCTGCCAGAAAGAGTCGACCGAGCGACTGCTCGGCGGCCACGGCGTATAGGATGATCGTGATCGAGGGCGGCAGCAAGATCCCCAGCGTGCCGCCAGCGGCGATGATGCCCGCAGCAAATCCCGGCGAATAACCGCGCTTGCGCATCTCCGGAATGCCTGCGCTACCGATGGCAGAACAGGTCGCCGGGCTCGAACCAGCCATCGCTGCAAACAGAGCGCAGGCAAACACATTGGCAATGCCAAGGCCACCCGGAAT
>JBDSYI010000357.1:0-5633 GCA_039925745.1 Casimicrobium sp.
TCTTGAGTTCATTGCTGATGGTGGGTTGCAGCACTGAGTACGTGCCTGCAGAACCGCAGCACAGGTGGCTATCAGCGACGGGTGCCAGCGCGAAGCCCATATCCTTGAGCAAGCCTTCAACGCCGCCCTTCAACTTCATGCCGTGTTGCAATGTGCAGGGTGGGTGGTAGACGATTTTCTCAGTGGCGGGTTTGACTTTGGCTTGCAGCTTTGGCCACTCGGCGGCGATGACCTCGGAGATATCTTTTGACAGCGATGCGACGCGTTCAGCTTTCGCCGCATAAGTCGCGTCGTGCTTCATGAAATGACCGTAGTCCTTGAGCATGACCGAACAACCGGAGGCGGTGCCGACCACGGCCTCAGCGCTGGCCTCGATGAGTGGCCACCATGCGTCAATATTCGCCCGTACCTTTGCAACTGCCTCGTCGTGCGCATTCAGGTGATGTGACAGCGCGCCGCAGCAGCCGCCTGCGCTCACGCGTTTGAGCGTGATGCCGGCCGCATCGAGCACGCGGGCGGTGGCGCTATCAATCGATGGCGCGAGCGCGTCCTGCACGCAGTTATCGAGCAGCAACATGCTGCGCGCGTGTTGTGTGGTGGGCCATGCTCCGGGTGCTCGACGCGGCTGAATTTTCGCCTTCAGGGCGGCGGGCAGCAGCGGGCGCGCAGCGCGGCCAAGCGCTATCGCGGCGGCGAAAGATTTTTTGCTGAGCAGACCTTTGCGTAGCACGGTTCGTTGCAGTGATTGACTGAACGTGCGCCCTACTTTTTTCTCGACAACCGCGCGACCGATATCGACCAGACGACCATATTCCACACCGCTTGGGCAGGTGCTTTCGCAGTTGCGGCAGGTGAGGCAGCGATCCAGGTGCTGCTGCGTTTTGATGGTCGGCTCAACACCTTCTAGTACTTGTTTGATGAGATAGATGCGGCCGCGCGGGCCGTCCAGTTCGTCTCCCAACACCTGATAGGTGGGGCAGGTTGCAGTACAAAAGCCGCAGTGCACGCAGGAGCGCAAGATTGCGTCAGCCTCAATGCCTTCGGGCGTGTCTTTGATGAAGTCGGCTAGATTGGTTTGCATGGCGGTTTTGTATTTGCAGGTACGGCGCGAACCGCGAATAACATTGGAATACGGCTTTCGCCGTTCTTACAACAGAGAAGGAAACACGTTGTAAGGATCGAAGCTAGCTTTAATTTTTGCGCTGACTTCGGCGAGTGCGGGCTGCAGTGGTTCGATGCGGTCCGTTTGCGATGTGGCGCCACGAAATACAGTGGCATGACCGCCTTCGGCGCGTGCCCATTCGCGAATGGCGGGCAGCGCGACAGATTGCGTTCGCAACCAGCGCTGTGCGCCGCCCCAATCGATGGCTTGCATCTGGGCATTATTGGCAAGATCACCCCACGGCGCGGTTGACCTGCAGCTCACGCGAATCAAGGGACCGTCGCCAGCAAAGAACGCATGGACCTGCTCGCGCCAGGCGCGCCACCAGTCGACATCGTTTGCGAGCGCTTCGCCACCGAGTTTGGCGACGGCTGAATTCACGGCGGGTTCTGCACCGGCAAGGCGCACGTAGAGTTTGTCATTCACCCAGGTCGTTGCAGTCACCGGATTCGCTTCGGCGTACCAGCGGTTCATCGCTACGATGGCAGCTTGCGCGTCCATCTCGAACACACGCGTCTGCTGCGCTTTGGGCAACGGCAGGCATTTGAATGAAGCCTCGGTGATTACACCCAGCGTGCCCATTGAGCCTGTGATCAGACGCGACACGTCAAATCCTGCAACGTTCTTCATCACCTTGCCGCCGAAGCTCAGGTGATCGCCTTTGCCGTCTAGCACCTTGCAGCCAAGGACGAAGTCACGCACTGCGCCAGCATAGGGACGGCGCGGACCGGACAGACTGCTCGCGACCATTCCGCCAATCGTTGCATCCTCGCCGAAATGGGGCGGTTCGAAAGCGAGCATCTGGTTGGCTGCGGCCATCGTTTGCTCAACCTCGGCAACAGGGATGCCGCAGCGGACAACAATCACCAACTCCTTCGGATCGTATTCGACGATGCCTGCATGTGCTCTTGTATCGAGCACTTCGCCTTGCGCTTCAGGCGCAAGGAAGGACTTGCTGCCACTTCCGCGAATGGTAAGTTTTTCTCCCTTGGCGGCGGCGGCTTTAATTTGGTTTTGCCAGGATTCGATCATAGTTAACTTATGGGGTTTGGCTCCCGCGCACGCAGTGCGGGAGCGGGTGTGACGCTATTTCACTGCGTAAATATGTTCAGGCTCTTCGTGGTCAACGACTTCTACTTCTGCTTTCGAATCGGCAATCCATTGCTGCATGGACGGATGCGCAAGCATCACTTTGACGTACTCATCGGCCACTGGCGAGCATTTCACGCCGTAGGTATTAAAGCGGAAAACAACCGGAGCAAAGTAGGCGTCAGCCACGCTGAACTGGCCGTAAAGAAATGCACCGCCCGAACCAAACTTTGCACGCGCCTCAGCCCACAGCGCCTGGATACGATCAATGTCTTTCTGCACATCTTCACGCGGCACTGCAATCGGATAACTGCGGCGCACATTCATTGGCAACCAATTGCGAACAGCCTGAAAACCCGAGTGCATTTCTGCGCATGCACAGCGTGCGTGTGCTCGCGCTGCGGCTTCTGCGGGCCACATACCCGTGTGCCGCTCAGCCAGATATTCGCTAATCGCCAGCGAGTCCCACACCTTGATGTCGGCGTCAACCAGAACCGGCACTTTGCCGTTGGGTGAGCGCTTCCTCGATTGAATTTCAGCGGCGAATTCTGGCGTGTCAAATACGTGGCGCTCCTCAGCGAAAGGAACGTCAAACGCGTGTAGCTGCAGCCACGGACGCAGCGACCAGGAGGAGTAATTCTTGTTGCCGATTATGAGGGTGTAGGGCATAACAGTGTGGTGTGGTGGATCGGGACGACGACTCTAGATTGATGAGGCGGGCTGTGTTTGCAAACTTTGCTCGGTAGGTGCGTAATGTGGTGATGTAGGGTGGGCACCCCGTGCACACGCGCTACGTTGCGCAATGGATCGGTGGGCAGAGGCTGCCCACCCTACGGCAGCGTTTACTGCATCGGAATCGTCTTGCCCGGATTCATGATGTTGTGTGGGTCTAGCGCCTGTTTGATCGTACGCATGACGTCGACGCCTTCGCCGTGCTCCACTTTGAGGGCATCGAGCTTGTGAATGCCGATTCCGTGTTCTCCCGTGCATGTTCCGCCCATGCCGATGGCAATAAGCGCAATTCGGTCTGCTGCCGTCTCCGCACGACGGCGTTCGTCTGCACTGTTCGGGTCGAATGTGATGAGTACATGAAAATTGCCGTCGCCCACGTGGCCTACGATCATGCACACGAGTTCGCTCTTTGCAACCTCCGCTTTCGCGGCGGACACGCAATCGGCAAGACGGGAAATGGGCACGCAGGTATCGGTCGAGAACGCCTGTTTACCGGGGATGTAATTCATTCCCGCCCAATACGCGTCGTGCCGCGCTTTCCACAATTTGCTGCGGTCTTCCTGCTTGTCTGCGAAGCGATAGTCGCTTCCGCCGAAGTCGGCGGTGATCGTTTTCATCTGCTCGATCTGCTCGGCAACGTAGGCGTCGGTGCCGTGAAACTCCATGAACAGCGTGGGTTTCGGTTCGAAGCCTTCGAGCTTGCTGTACGCAATACAGGCTTTCATCTGCACATCGTCAAGCAGCTCAATACGCGCCATCGGTATGCCCATTTGCATCGCCATGATCACGGCATTCACCGCGCTATGCAGATCCTCGAACTGGGTCACGGCGGCGCTGACGCGCTCGGGCACGCCATACAGCTTTAACTGGATTTCGGTGATGATGCCAAGAGTGCCTTCGCTGCCGATATAGAGGCGCGTGAGGTCGTAGCCAGCGCTGGATTTGCGGGCACGCGTACCGGTTTTGATGATTCGTCCGTCCGGCGTCACCACGGTGAGACCGAGGATGTTTTCGCGCATGGTGCCGTAGCGCACCGCATTGGTTCCGCTGGCGCGCGTAGCGCTCATGCCGCCGATGCTGGCATTCGCACCCGGATCGATAGGAAAGAACAAACCGGTGTGGCGAATGTCGGCATTCAATTGCTCTCGTGTGACGCCTGCTTGCACTCGACAGTCGAGGTCTTCGGCGTTGATTTCGAGCACTTTGGTCATGCGTGAAAGGTCGAGGCACACACCACCGTACAGCGCTTTAAGGTGCCCTTCAAGCGAAGTACCAGTACCGTAGGCAATCACCGGAATACGCGCCTGGTTGCAGAGTTTCAGGATGCTGGCGATTTCTTCGTTGGTCTCAGGAAAGACGACGACGTCGGGGAGCGCGGCATCCTGCATGCCTTCGCCGTGACTGTGATGCTCGCGCACGGCATGAGTCGTGACGGCGCGGTCGCCGTAGGTGGTTTGCAGTGCGCCAACTGCGGTGGTTATCGCGGTTTCGCTTGGGCGTTCAAAGGTCAACATAACGATCTCCTTTAATCTCCCTCCCATTCAAGGGGAGGGCTGGGGTGGGGATGGTTTTCTAGCGCGAGCAAACCCCATCCCCCACCTAACCTCCCCCTTGAAGGGGGACGAACAGAACAAAAATACTAAAACCTCGGCAAATCCGCGAACGGCATCGGCTTACCCTTGCCAATTCGCATCTTGCCAAACTCAGCACAACGATGCAGCGTCGGTACGGCCTTACCAGGATTTAACAATCCGTGTTCATCGAATGCGTGTTTGATCTGATGCATACGCGTCAGTTCTTTTGGCGAGAACTGTACGCACATCTGGTTGATTTTCTCGACACCTACTCCGTGTTCTCCGGTGATGGTCCCACCCACTTCGACACACAACTCCAGGACCTCCGCACCGAAATCCTCGGCGCGCTCAAGCTCGCCAGGCACGTTCGCGTCAAACATGATGAGCGGATGCAAATTGCCATCGCCCGCATGAAACACGTTGGCGCAGCGCAGGTTGTATTTGATCGAGAGCTCTGCGATGAAATTCAACACGCGAGGCAATTGTGAACGCGGAATGGTGCCATCCATGCAGTAGTAGTCTGGCGAAATTCGACCGGTCGCGGGGAACGCATTTTTACGACCGCTCCAGTAGCGCAATCGCTCCGCTTCGTTTTGCGACACCTTGATATCAGTCGCGCCTGCGTTACGCAGCACTTTGGCGACACGCGCCATTTCGTCGGCCACCTCTTCCGGCGTGCCATCGCTTTCGCACAACAAAATTGCGGCGGCGTTCAAGTCGTAGCCCGCATGCACAAAACCTTCCACGGCTTCGGTGGCGATTTTGTCCATCATCTCCAAACCCGCTGGAATGATGCCAGCAGCAATGATTTCACCCACAGCCGCACCGGCGCTTTCAACGCTCGCAAACGAGGCGAGTGCGACTTGAGCAAGCTGGGTTTTTGGAGTGAGCTTAACGGTAACTTCGGTGACGATACCGAGCAGACCTTCGGAGCCGATCATCAGCGCGAGCAGATCGTAGCCCGGTGAATCGAGTGCGTCGGAACCAATCTCAACGATGTCACCCGTCATCAATACCACGCGCAGTTTGCGAATGTTGTGAACGGTGAGACCGTATTTAAGGCAATGCACGCCGCC
>JBDSYI010000358.1:0-15016 GCA_039925745.1 Casimicrobium sp.
CCGCCATGAAACGTCATTTCACCTAAAAGCTGTAACTAATTCCGCACTCTAAAAGCCATTTTATGAGTGCTTTCCGCGCTGCTACAGCACTCGCATAGGCCGTGCAAAAACTTGCGGTTTGATGCGACTTCATTGGTGCACTCTCGTCCTAGAATCAGTGATGAAATGCGTCACGCGCTGATCACGCCAAATCACTCGGAGGAAGCTCAACTATGCACATTCGAACGTCGCGGTTCGTCGCCATTGTCGTCACGTTTGCGCTGGCGAACCTGGCGGCGTCACAAACGCCAGCGAGCCTTCACCTCGCACGCGATCTGGCTGCGCAATGCGCCAATTGTCACGGCACCAACGGCAAGAGCGTGACTGAAGTGGCATCGCTCGCCGGACAGCCTGCAAATGTGATCGTGCAGAAGATGAAAGATTTTCGCGATGGCAAAGTGCCTGCCACCGTCATGCATCAGCTCGCCAAGGGCTACAGCGATGAGCAAGTCGCGCTGATGGCCGATTATTTTTCCAGACAATCGAAGTAAGGCGCGATGAACATGAACACAATCAGTCGTCGTGACTTTGCAAAGTCCGTGGCCGCACTCTCTCTAGTCAGCGCCGCAGGAATCTCGGGTTGTGCCAGCCCCGGTCCGGCGTTCATCGGTAAGGCGAAACCCAAAGTCGTCGTGGTGGGTGGTGGCTACGGCGGGGCCACTGCCGCCAAATACATCGCCATGTGGAGCGAAGGAAAAATTGACGTAACGCTGGTCGAACGTGACGCGCAATTTGTGTCCTGTCCGTTGTCAAATCTCGTCCTCGGTGGCTCCAAATCCATCGGCGATATTTCGGTGGCATACGGCGGCCTCGCCAAATATGGTGTCAGGCAGCTCAAGGGCGAAGCTACGGGCTTCGACGCTACAAAAAAGACGCTTTCTTTGGCCGACGGAACGACGCTCACCTATGACCGCTTGATCCTCTCGCCCGGCATTGACTTCATGCTTGATGCCTTGCCGGGACTGGTCAGTGAAGCGGCGCGCAGTAAAGTGATCGCGGCATGGAAAGCGGGACCAGAAACCGTCGCATTGCGCAATCAACTGGTGGCCATGAGCGATGGGGGTGTGTTTGCCATTCATATTCCCAGGGCGCCGTTTCGCTGCCCGCCAGGACCCTACGAACGCGCGTGTCAGGTCGCGTGGTATTTCCAGAAAGCCAAACCAAAATCCAAGGTGGTGATTCTCGATTCGAACGAGGACGTGCAATCGAAAAAGGGGCTCTTCACCAAAGCGTGGAACGGCCAGTTCAAAGGACTCATCGAATATCGAAACAATCAGGAAATTCAGGACGTTGACGCGAGTACCAACACGGTGAAGCTGACCTTTGGCGACGACTTCAAAGCCGACGTGCTGAACGTAATCCCAGCCATGCGCGCTGGCAATATCGCCGCCCTTAACGGTCTCAATAACGCTAATAAGCGCTGGTGCCACGTCGACTGGCTCACCTACGAATCCACCGCCGTGCCTGGCGTGCATATCCTCGGTGACTCCCTGCAAGTTGCTCCTGCAATGCCGAAGTCCGGCCACATGGCTAACCAGCACGGGAAAGTGTGTGCCTCCGCTGTCGTCGCACTGCTGACAGGCGAGGCGGTGAATCAAACACCCATGGTCGCAAACACCTGCTACAGCTTCATCGATGACAAAAATGTCGTGCATGTTTCGTCCGTTCACCACTACGACGCCGCGCAAAAAACGATGCTCAGCGTTCATGGCGCAGGCGGCCTCTCGCCCGAGCAAAATGAGCTTGAAGGCGTGTATGCGAATAGCTGGGCGCGCAATATTTGGGCGGATATGCTGGCTTAGGCGAACGTTCCTTCCAGGCAAAGCCCGTCCATGAGAGTGACGGGCTTTTTTGTTGCGCAATCGCCACAGTGGTGCGGGTAGCAAGTCTGCGCTTGATCAACAAAATCGGCGCTGCGTTTTGGTGCATTCGCGTCCTCCGCCGTTGACTTATCAGTGTTCACACGCTTTGGGTGCCGAACGCGTCACGTCGATATCCGGGTCGAATCAATTGAAAACATGGGGCTTTTTCCAGTTTTACGCACTTTTTGAAATTCATTTTCAAATGTTGCAATGCAAGGCGTAAAAATGATTTCCATCGAATGAAATAATTAATGGAATGGAAACGACTTGCAAATCATTGTTTTAATGGGCCTTTTTGCAATTAGTTTTGCTCTTTCCATAAAAATAGCCTATGCTGCGAAGCAACAACAAGATGCTTTGATGGCTTCAATTGCAGCAGAACGCAACTGGAAGCCTGAATAAGTGAGGAACATTTTTCAGAGACAGTTTTGTCTCATCCGATAAAGGCAACACACCATGACCCAATCCTCCAAAGTTCTGGCCCAAATGGCCGCAGCGACCACCGCCCTCGAAAAAGACTGGGCGACCAACCCGCGCTGGAAAGGCGTCAAGCGCAATTACAGTGCGGCTGATGTTGTGCGTCTGCGTGGCACAACGGGCATCGAACACACACTCGCCAAAAAGGGCGCAGAGAAACTGTGGAACTCGATCAACACTGAGCCGTTTGTTAACTCGCTCGGCGCGTTGACTGGCAACCAGGCGATGCAGCAGGTCAAGGCTGGCTTAAAGGCGATTTATCTGTCGGGCTGGCAGGTTGCGGGCGATGCAAACTTAGCCGGTGAGATGTACCCGGATCAATCGCTGTATCCAGTGAACTCGGTGCCATCCGTTGTTAAACGCATCAACAACACGCTGATGCGCGCTGACCAGATTCAGTGGATGGAAGGGAAAGACGACATCGACTACATGCAGCCGATCGTTGCCGATGCCGAAGCCGGTTTCGGCGGCGTGTTGAACGCATTCGAACTCATGAAATCGATGATCGACGCGGGCGCGGCTGGCGTTCACTTTGAAGATCAACTCGCCAGCGTCAAGAAATGCGGCCACATGGGCGGCAAAGTGCTCGTGCCAACGCGTGAAGCCGTTGAAAAGCTCTACGCGGCTCGTTTTGCGGCTGACGTGATGGGCACACCGACAGTGCTCCTCGCTCGTACCGATGCCGAAGCAGCCGACCTGCTCACCAGCGACGTTGACGAGAACGACCGTCCGTTCTGTACTGGCGAGCGCACGATGGAAGGTTTCTACAAGACGCGTCCGGGTTTTGATCAGGCGTTGTCGCGCGGCTTGGCTTACGCAGCAGTGGCCGATTTGATCTGGTGTGAAACTGGCAAGCCAGACCTTAAATTTGCGCGCGATTTTGCTGAAGGTATTCAGAAGAAATTTCCTGGCAAGATGCTCGCTTACAACTGCTCGCCCTCGTTTAACTGGAAGAAGAATCTCGACGAATCGACGATTGCAAAGTTCCAGCGTGAACTCGGCGCGATGGGCTACAAGTTCCAGTTCATCACGTTGGCCGGCTTCCATAGCCTCAACTATTCGATGTTTAACCTCGCGCACGGCTACGCCAAGAACAACATGACGGCTTTCGTCGAGTTGCAGGAGGCTGAATTCGCTGCCGCTGCACATGGCTTTACTGCTGTGAAACATCAGCGTGAAGTGGGCACCGGTTACTTTGACGCTGTCACGCAAGTTATCCAGGGTGGCCAAAGCTCCACCACTGCGCTGCATGGCTCGACTGAAGATGAGCAGTTCTTCGATGCGAAGAAACCAGCGCTTAAATTGGCCGTGGGTCAGAACGACTAAAAGCATGAGAGAAGGGCCGCTTGAGGCGCGGCCCTACGACGGAGCGGTCTAGGGTTTCCCTGCACCAAAAAAGTGACAAACGCCCGAAAAAGGCTTGAAACTCATTTAAATGACTTTATAATCCGTCTTGATTTCCTCGAGGAGGAGGGAACCCTTCAGCCCGCGCCGCGTTCATTCGCCCGCGGGCTTTTTTCTGTCCGGACGATTCGAAAAGGAGGCGCGACGTGACCCGCCAAAAATGGTGGTTGTGTAGAAGCTTTCGCGACTAGCACTGCGCCTACAGCGCTGTTGCTACTGGCGCTAACGCCTTCTGCCATCGCTCAAACGGCAATTTGTATTCTGCTTGCAGCGCGCGCGCCCGCGCCTGCATCGCACGGCTATCGAGCAGTGGTAATGGTGATTTGGTCGCGATCACTGTGACGTTTTCGGTCGCAATCGCGGGCAGCAAAACGATGTTGTCGGGGCCAAACACGGCGCGCAACCTGCGCAGCCCACCACGATAACGGGTAACGCTGCTCCACATGTTCGCGACAAACACGCCGCGCGCTTTCAATGCGGTATGCGCCGCCGCGTAAAAGTCAGCCGACTCCAGCGTGCCGACGCGCCCGCGCCCATCGTAACAATCCACCCAGATCCAGTCGACGCTCGACGCCGGTCGCTCGGTGATTACTTTCGCCGCGTCGCCGAGCGTCAACACCACGCACGGATCGTCCGCAGGCAACGGAAATGCAGAACGCGTCAACGCCATCACGTCCGAGCGCAACTCAACAATCTCCATGCGTTTGATTGATTCTTCCCAATGCGCCAATGCCCAGCGCGGCAGCGAACCAACGCCCAATCCGGCGACGTAAATATGCTTTGGCGGCGGCGTGAATAGCAGTGCCGCGCACATGTCCTGCGCGTAGCCAAGCGCCAGATCGGCTGGACGGCTGATGCGCATGCGGCCCTGCACCCATTCCGACCCGAAATGCAGCGTACGAAAACCATGTTGTTCTGAGATGAGGAGGTCGGACATTGATGCGTGGCGCGTGCCGAATAGATTGCTTGAAGACCGCTATTGTCTCCAATCTGCGGCCCAGTCGTTGTGCGAGCGGCGGGCAAAGCCGCCACCCGCTTAAAATGACTGCTTCTCCTCCAGAGAGTTGCTCTTTGTCATGGCTAATCCCGCATCTGTATCTAAACCCATCCTGGCCGCTGTTGCAGCACCAGTGGCTTCCGTGCTTTCCACCATTCCGGAAATCATTGCCGACCTGAAAGCGGGTCGGATGGTCATTCTGGTCGACGAAGAGGATCGCGAAAACGAAGGCGATCTGGTGCTCGCTGCTGAGTTTGTGACGCCCGAGGCGATCAACTTCATGGCCAGACATGCACGTGGCCTGATTTGTCTAACGCTCACGCAGGAGCGCTGCGCGCAGCTTAATTTGCCGCTGATGACCTCGTCTAATCGGTCTGGCTTTGGCACCAACTTTACGCTGTCGATCGAAGCGGCGGAAGGCGTATCGAGCGGCATCTCGGCGGCGGATCGAGCGCGCACCGTGAAGGCGGCGGTTTCGTTTAACGCGAAGCCAACTGACATTGTGCAGCCAGGCCACATTTTCCCGGTGATGGCGCAACCGGGCGGCGTGCTGATGCGCGCGGGCCACACCGAAGCGGGTTGCGATTTGACGCGCATGGCAGGACTCACGCCCGCGTCCGTCATTTGCGAAGTAATGAAAGACGACGGCACTATGGCGCGCTTGCCCGACCTGCTGATCTTTGCCAAAGAGCACGGCTTGAAAATTGGCGCAATCACCGATCTGATTCAGTATCGTGCGGCGCAAGAAAACCTGGTTGAATGCGTGGGTGAACGCTCACTGCAAACTGCGCAAGGCGAATTCACGCTCAAAGTTTTCCGTGAAAAGCTCACTGCTGCCACGCATCTCGCCATCGTCAAAGGTACTCCAACAAATGAGCGTGAAACCGTAGTGCGCGTTCATGAGCCGTTGTCGGTTATTGACACGCTGGACTCCGACAGCGCTGTGCATTCATGGAGCGTTCCGAACGCGCTCACAAGATTGCAAAAAGCTGATGCTGGTGTGCTGGTACTGCTACATCAAAGCGAGTCGGCGGACGAGCTGCGTGATCGCGCACTGAACGTACAACCGCTGAACGCGCACAAGATGGATTTGCGTACGTACGGCATCGGCGCGCAGATTTTGCGGGCGTTGAACGTCGGGAAGATGCGCGTGCTCGCGAAGCCTCGCCGCATGCCGTCAATGACGGGTTTCGACCTTGAAGTCGTGGCCTACGAAGAACAATAAAGAACGAAAAAAAGAAAGCATAAAAATGTCCCTTCAGCCCCTCATGAAACTCCGTGGCTCAGGATTGCGCGTTGGTATCGTCACCGCCCGTTTCAATGCGCCGATTGGCGAAAAGCTGCTCGCAGGCGCTAAAAAAGCACTCGCCGAAATGGGTGTTGAACCCGGCGATATCGCTGAAGTCACTGTGCCCGGCGCTCTGGAGATTGCGTTTGCGCTGCAGGCGTTCGCCAGCACCGAAGAATTCGATGCGCTGATCGCTTTGGGTTGCGTGATCAAAGGCGACACCTATCACTTCGAGATCGTCTGCAACGAATCAGCCGCTGGCATTACGCGTGTCGGCCTTGAGCTTGACGTTGCGATTGGCAATGGCGTGCTCACGACCTATACCGATGAGCAGGCTGAAATTCGCGCAGAGCAAAAGGGTTATGAGGCCGCACAGGCCGCCGTTGAAATGTCGCTCTTGCAAGAGTGGGCGCATTCGAAGTTCGGTGAATCCTGATCATGGCCGCACCGGACCAGTCGCGATCGCTACAAGCGCCGCCAGCCAAACCCAAACCAAAATCCGCCCGACGCTGGGCGCGTGAATTCGCATTGCAAGGTCTCTACGAGTTCTATGTTGCAGAACATGACCCCGTGGCGATCCGGCTCCGCGCGGAGAGTGACGAAGACTTCAAACGCTGCGACAAAGCTTTCTTTCGTGAAATGTGGAAAGGTTTGACCGACGATTGGGAGACTCTCGTCGTCATCGCGCAACCGCACGTAGACCGCCCGTTTGCGCAGATCAGTCCGATTGAGCGCGGCATTATCCTGATTGGAACCTGGGAGCTGAAGTCGCGGCTCGACATTCCGTATCGTGTGGCGATTAACGAATCGGTTGAGCTTGCCAAAAGCTTCGGCGGCACTGACGGTCACAAATGGGTCAACGGCGTGCTCGATAAAGTGGCGCCGATTTTGCGCGCGGACGAGGTGGCTGCGCCAAAGCCTGCACGTCGCGTTTAAACGAATCACGCGATGACGGAATTCGAGCTGATAGCGCGCTATTTCGCGCGCCCAAGGGAATCAGCAATTGTCGGTAACGGCGACGATTGTGCGGTCATCGCGCCGTCGCCCGGAAACGCTTTTGCCGTGACGACGGACACGCTGGTCGAAGGGCGTCATTTTCTGCCAGCGATTGACCCGTACAAGCTGGGGCGCCGCGCTGTGCACGTCAATCTGAGCGATCTGGCTGCGATGGGGGCAAAGCCCCGGTACGCGTTACTTTCGCTTACATTGCCAACGATTGACGAAGCGTGGATCGCAAAATTTTCTGAAGGTTTGTGGGCTGCGCTCGATCAGTTTGGCGTTGAGCTGATTGGCGGTAACACTACGCGGGGACCGCTTGCAATTGCATTGACCGCGATGGGTGAATTGCCACCCGGTGAAGCGTTGTTACGCGGCGGAGCAAAGGCTGGAGACGAGCTTTGGGTGAGCGGAGCGCTGGGTGATGCCGGCTGGGCACTTTACTGTCTGATTGGTGACATCAAGGCCGATGCAAGTAGTGCTCAAATCGCAAAATATGAATGCCCCGAGGCACGCGTCTCGCTCGGCGTTGCGCTGCGGGGAGTCGCGACGAGTTGCATTGATATTTCTGATGGATTGTTAAGTGAGGCGGCGCATCTCGCCGAAGCATCAGGAATAACGATCAACATTAATTTCGCTGCTGTTCCGACAAACCTCCGCGTGCAATTGGCATCAGCAGAGCACGCTGCAAGAGCGAGACACTGCCTGCTTTCCGCTGGTGACGCTTACGAGCTTCTGTTTACAGCACCTGTGGCGCAGCACGCTGTGGTGGCTGCATTGCTGCGGGTTGAAGGACTTGACGGTGCCTGTATCGGTCGCGCGACAGTTTCAGATTCTGCTGCCAAAGTCCGTGTGCTGGATGCACAATCACGGCCAATGGCAATTGAAATTAAAGGCTGGGATCATTTCGCATGAGTGACATTGTTGCTGTCCCGCCTTCGGCGCGACCCATCCAGCCCACGCTGCGCTTCATGCTGTCGCATCCGGCGCATGTGATTTCGCTCGGGCTTGGCACCGGGCTCGCGCCGTTCGCTCCAGGCACCTTCGGCACGCTGCTCGGGCTCTTGGCGACGCGTTGGTTACAGCCGATGGTGGGGGACGACGTGTTTTTCGTCGGACTCGCCGTGGCCTTCGTCATCAGCCTTTGGGCTGCGGGCGTGACGGGACGAGCCCTCGGCGAAAGCGATCACGGATCCATTGTCTCGGACGAGATCATCGCAATGGCGCTAATTACCGCCATGCTGCCCGGCGCAATGTGGAAACAAGCCTGCGCGTTTCTTCTGTTTCGCCTTCTTGACATTCGGAAACCTGGGCCGATTGGATGGGCCGATCGCAACATAAAGGGCGCGTTTGGTGTGATGCTGGACGATTTGATCGCAGCGGCGCTGACGCTCGTCGCGTTCGCACTGTGGATCCGGATTTTCTGAGC
The DNA here is from genome assembly GCA_039925745.1 of Casimicrobium sp. GTDB lineage: Bacteria > Pseudomonadota > Gammaproteobacteria > Burkholderiales > Casimicrobiaceae > Casimicrobium. Next base: position 8,493 of record JBDSYI010000358.1, read on the forward strand.
ACCAGAAATGCATGCACTGTTTGATGAATGGCTGAAGTTAGCGGAACACATCGGCGCGGTTTGCGTTTCCGAGAAACGAGTTATCGTGGGCGCGGAGAGTTGCACCGGCGGCCTGATCTCTGCCGTGCTCACGAGCGTTAGTGGCTCATCGGCATGGGTAGATTGCGGCTTCGTCACCTACAGCAACGAAGCGAAGATGGAGATGCTGGGCGTCGCGTCATCAACGCTCGACTTGTTCGGTGCCGTCAGCGAAGAGACCGCACGCGAGATGGCGACGGGCGCTTTGAACAAAAGTCGTGCAACGATTGCCTACTCGGTGACAGGAGTGGCCGGGCCGACTGGAGGCACAGCAACGAAGCCGGTTGGCACAGTCTGCTTTGGATTCGCCACCGCTGACGACCTGAGCTCTGTGACAAAGCATTTTCATGGTGATCGTAATGCTGTGCGCGAACAAAGCGTGAATTTCGTACTCGCTGAACTTTCCCGTGCCACAATCTAAATAGTGCAACTGATCTCCAAACATTCGAATGAAGTGCCCCTTCTGCGGCTCCCTTGAAACACAAGTGATTGACTCGCGCGTCTCCGAGACGGGTGACGCGATTCGTCGTCGTCGCAAATGTCTTGCCTGCGACAAGCGCTTCACCACCTTTGAGACCGTCGAAATGCGCATGCCGCAAGTCATCAAAGGCAACGGCACACGCATCGATTTCAACGTAGAAAAAATTCGCACTGGGTTCAATCGCGCGCTGCATAAACGCTTCGTACCTACTGAATTTGTCGATCAGGCGATCGCAAGAATCACCGCCAATATTCACAGCCTTGGCGAGCGTGAAATTCCGTCGCGCAGCATCGGTGAAATGGTGATGTCGGAGCTCTACAAGTTGGATAAAGTGGCCTATATCCGCTTCGCGTCGGTCTACAAATCATTTCAGGACGTCGAGGATTTTCGCTCTGCGTTGCACGAGGTGGAACGTCCGACGGTGGCCAAGGTGGTCAAAAAGCCTGTCGCTAAAAACCCGAAACAGCCGCCGAAAAATGTTTAGTGCTGACGACGAAACTTTTATGCGTCGTGCGCTTGAGATGGCGGCGATGGCGATGAACCACGCGACGCCAAATCCGCGTGTAGGCTGTGTGATCGTGCGCGATGGCGCAATCATCGCCGAAGGTTTTACGCAGCGACCCGGCGAGCCTCACGCTGAGGCACATGCGATAAAAAATGCCCGCTCCAAAGGGATCAGTCTGGACGACGCAACCGCGTACGTTACGCTTGAACCATGCAATCATTTCGGAAAAACACCGCCCTGTACCGAGGCCTTGGTTAGCGCCGGAATCCGGCGCGTGGTGACCGCGATGGAGGATCCGAATCCAATGGTCGGCGGTACGGGCCACGCACGGCTGCGCGATGCCGGCGTTGATGTTCGGGTCGGCCTCCTCTCGCACGACGCACTCGAACTCAATATCGGTTTTGTCAAACGCATGACGACGGGATTGCCATGGGTGCGCTGCAAGGTTGCCGCTTCGATGGATGGACGCACCGGGCTCGCTAACGGCGAGTCGCAATGGATTACGGGGGATGAGGCGCGTCGAGATGGCCACCGCTGGCGCGCCCGCGCCTGTGCTGTGCTCACAGGCAGTGGCACCATACGCCATGACAACCCGCAGATGACGGTGCGCGGTGTCGCCACCGTGTTGCCGCTGCGTCAACCGCTGCGTGTGGTGTTCGATCATCTGGGCGAACTGAGCTCAGCGGCAAAGGTGTTGCAGGGCGGCGCACTGGTTTATTGCTCCGATCAAATGCCAGTCGGCTTGCCTGACAACGTTGAAGTCGTGCGCTTGCCGGACGCGAAGCAGCCCGGCAAGATTGACTTGCCGGCCGCGTTGCAAGACTTGGGCGCGCGAGGCGTCAATGAGCTGCACGTTGAGGCCGGCGCCCGATTGATGGGGCCGATGGTTCAGACCGGGCTTGTCGATGAATTGCTGGTGTATCTCGCGCCAAAACTGTTGGGCCGTGACGCCAGAGAAATGTTTTCGTTCGATGCACCCGAAAAGCTGGCGCACGCGTTGCAGTTTGATTTGCACGACGTCACGCGTTTGGCTGATGATGTGCGGATCATGTTGCGATCAAAGTGATCAACATTAGTAAGGGATAGATCGTGTTTACAGGAATCATCACCGGCTTGGGGCGGGTCACAGCGCACGAACCCATCGGCGACGGACAGCGCATCACGGTGGCGTGCGGCGACTGGCCGCTGGACGATATTGCAATTGGCGATTCGATTGCGCATTCGGGCTGCTGCCTCACCATTGTCGAAAAGGGTGCGGGCGTTCTGCGCTCCGACGTGTCGGCACACTCGTACGCGATCGTTACCGGACTTGAAGTCGGCGCGCTGGTGAATCTCGAAAAGTCGCTGACGCTCGCCGATAAACTGGGCGGCCATCTCGTTACCGGCCACGTCGATGCGACGGGATTGGTCACGCAATGGAAAAATCTTGCAGAAAGCTGGTTGCTCGAAATCGAAGTGCCCACGCATCTTGGGAAGTTTATCGCCCAAAAAGGCTCTGTCACTGTCAATGGTGTGAGTCTGACCGTGAACGCGGTCGCAGATGTCGCCACCGGCACGCGGTTTCAGGTCAATGTGATTCCGCACACGTATCAGGTGACCAATTTTTCTGATCTGGCCGCCGGGAAACGCGTAAACATCGAGATCGATACGATCGCTCGCTACGTTGAGCGCATGACGCAGCGCGCCTAAAATAAGTCATACTTTTTTGCTTTCACCGTAGTCGAGAACATCCATGTCAAAAGCCACCTTCAACTGGAGCGATCCGCTGCTCCTCGATCAGCAACTCACCGAAGACGAGCGCATGATTCGCGATGCGTCGGCGCAGTATGCGCAAGACAAACTGCTGCCGCGGGTAGTTGAAGCGTTCCGCAATGAGCGCACGGACATTGAAATTTTTCGTGAGATGGGAGCGCTGGGTTTACTGGGGCCGACGATCCCTGAGCAATACGGCGGGGCGGGTTTGAACTACGTCGCGTACGGATTGATCGCCCGTGAAATTGAGCGTGTCGATTCCGGTTATCGCTCGATGATGAGCGTGCAAAGTTCGCTCGTGATGGTTCCGATTTATGAGTTCGGCAGCGAGGCGCAGAAGCAGAAATATTTGCCAAAACTTGCGACCGGCGAATGGATCGGTTGCTTCGGTCTCACCGAGCCGAATCACGGTTCCGATCCGGGCAGCATGATCACGCGAGCGAAGTCGGTGCCCGGTGGTTTTAGCGTGTCGGGTGCCAAGATGTGGATTTCGAATTCGCCGTTTGCGGACGTGTTTGTGGTGTGGGCGAAGAACGATGAAGGGCGCATTCGTGGCTTCATCCTTGAAAAGGGAATGAAGGGTCTTTCCGCTCCCGTGATCAAGGGTAAAGTCGGTTTGCGCGCTTCGACCACAGGCGAAATCGTGATGGACGAGGTGTTCGTTCCTGCCGAGAATGAATTGCCGAATGTGGAAGGGCTCAAGGGGCCATTCACTTGCCTGAATTCAGCGCGTTACGGTATCGCCTGGGGCGCGCTCGGTGCGGCCGAAGACTGCTGGTTCCGTGCGCGGCAATATGTGCTGGACCGCAAGCAATTTGGGCGTCCGCTGGCGGCCAATCAATTGATCCAGAAAAAACTGGCAGACATGCAAACCGAAATTACGATGGCACTTCAGGGCTGCCTGCGGCTGGGTCGCATGAAGGACGAGGGAACCGCGGCGGTCGAAATTACCAGCATCATGAAGCGCAACAGTTGCGGCAAATCGCTCGACATCGCAAGGCTGGCGCGAGACATGATGGGCGGCAATGGCATTAGCGACGAGTTCGGCGTGGCGCGACATCTGGTCAACCTCGAGGTGGTGAACACTTACGAAGGAACGCACGACATTCATGCGCTTATTTTGGGTCGTGCGCAGACAGGAATTCAGGCGTTTCAATAGCCACGTTTTTTGCAGACATGAAGCTTTATAACTATTACCGCTCCTCGGCCGCTTACCGTGTTCGTATCGCACTGAACCTGAAGGGCATTGCGTGGCAGCACGTCGGCGTGCACTTACTAAAAGCGCAGCATCGCTCAGCGAGCTACCTGAAGCTAAATCCGGCCGGATTGGTGCCGTCGCTCGTCGCAGATGACGGTGCCGTGCTCACACAGTCGCTGGCGATCATGGAGTATCTCGACGAGATTGTGCCCAACGTCGCACCGCTGTTGCCACAGGATGCGATCGAACGGTCGCATGTGCGCGGACTGGCGCTCGCATTGGCGTGCGACGTGCATCCGCTCAACAACGTTCGCGTATTAAATTATTTGACCAACGAGCTTGGGGTCACGGCAGACCAGAAGAACGCCTGGATAGCGCACTGGATTTCGCTCGGGCTGGAGGCATTTGAGCAAACGCTGGCGCAATCCACCATGAGCGGCCATTTCTGCTATGACGACATGCCGACGCTCGCGGACGCGGTATTGGTGCCACAGGTGTTTTCGGCGCGACGATTTAATGTCGATATGACGAAATATCCGCGCATCGTGGCGATAGATGCACTGTGCAACACACTTCCCGCATTCATCAGCGCGCACCCGAAAAACCAGCCTGATTTCAGTCCTTGAGGTCAGCGCTTCGGCGCTGCCGACGAGGGCAATGCACGCCACGTCCGCACGGATTTGCGTTTTTTTCAGGTAACGTCGAACGGCGGCCATAAACATCTGCTCGCTGCAGCAACCAGGCGATCAGAGGATGAGGCGACTGTACGGGGCGACTGCAGTCAAAGCGGACCTTTGCAGTGCTGTCATTTGCAAGCGCCCGATCTAAAGTCTGCCTTGATGCCGCCGTATGTGCGGCAAATGGGTTTTCCCGCAACATTCTGACGCCTACGTTTCATTTCTCGCCACGCGGTCATTTCGCCACGATGTCAAACCCGTTAGCATCAAAGGGTTATTAAACAGCTTTGTAGCCGCCACACTTTCGTTTCTATTCAATCTCACCAATTAACACACGTCTCGGGCGGTTCGTTCCGAGCCGTCGGTGTGCGTCAAGAGTAGGATTCTGGGAACGAACGTGCGCTCGACGTCTAAAACGTATAGGACTCAAGACAATGAAAATTTCGCGCCTCTCTTTACTGCTTTTGTTGTTTGTGTTTGCTAGCGCAACGTCCAACGCTGCGCAGGCAGCCGAGGTTCGAAACAAAGGGCCGCGCGTCGCCGCCCTTATCAATCTGCCATCGGCAAACGGCAATATCTGGGATATTGACGATTCGGAGGGGTATGTTGATGATGGAAGCCAGGACGCCTTTGACTCGTACGGCGGTCTGCGAATCGAGGTTAAAGATGCGGGTAACGCAACCCTGCAGTCGTCGTCGGTCGTCGCAAATCTCGCGCTGGTGGCATCTGGCACCAACCGCTTGGTGACGACTACGCCTTTTTTCGCCGCCGGTGTCAGTGTCTCGCGCCGCGTGTACGCGATTCCTGGCTCCAATGTACTTCGCTATCTCGATACGCTGACCAACTCGTCGGGTGCAGTACGTAAAGTGCGAATTGCCTTTGGAGCTGCGAACGGGGATTTGGGGTCAGATGGCAACACCCACGTGGCGGGCACGTCATCGGGCGATCTGTTGATCACTACGGCGGATAACTGGATGGTGTCAACGGATCAATTGTTACCGACCGCAGCGGTCGACGATCCACCCGTTGGTGTCGCCTGGAGTAATCGTGCGGCTGCCAGTTTCATTGGTAGCGGTGACGCGGGCGATCCGCTGACCACGGCGTTTGCTGGCGACGGTGACGATGGTTTTTCTCCCGTTTACGATTTCACGCTGAATCCTGGTGAAACTAAAGTTCTCGCTCACTTCGTTTATCGAGGTTTGTCCGAGGGCGGCAGTACCGGTGGTGAGTCCCGAATCGCGCCCGCAGCAGCTGGTGCCGAACGAGCGCTGGCCTTAAGCACTATCGCTGGCGTGGTGTCCGCCCCCAATTTCGCCGATCTGTCGACGCCGGAACAAGCGTTGATTTATAACTGGGCGCTGGCAGTTGCCGAGCCGCCGATCGCCGTACCGACGCTTGATCGTGCAGCGCTACCACTGATCGTGTTGCTACTGGCGATTTCCACCCTGATCGCCACTCGCCGTCGTCGAGCCTTGAAGCGCGCCTGAGCGATGTGCTCCGTGCGCGGCGGTTGGTTGCACGCTGCCCAGCGATCAACCGCTCGCGCAGCAGAGGTCCTCGCCTCACACATAAGTATCAGCTTTTTTGTTTTAACCCTTTTTACGCTGGGGCTGCAAGCGAATTGCGTCGATAGTCGACTTTAGCAAAAACGGCGCTCCAGCCCCCATGAAATGGCGGAAAAGGCGAAAAGCTGTATTTCTTTGGGCTATCGCGTCGAGGCTGCTACCAGCAAAAACTTTGATGATGTAGGCGCTCGATGGTGTGCGACTGCAGCGTCGCCATCGTACTAAAACTCGGCTGATAGACTAGATGCATGTCAGCTACGCCACTCGC
>JBDSYI010000359.1:0-6245 GCA_039925745.1 Casimicrobium sp.
GATCGCGGCACATTACGCCATCGAGGTTTTCGTCACGATGGGCGGCCTTGAGCACAGCCATATAGGTTTCGAAAGTGCCCTTGGAGATCAGCGTTGAGCCAAAGCGCTGGATCGGCATGTTGGCGATGGCGAATAGGTGATTGAAGCGAATGCCGAAGGTGTCGCCGAGGATGCGTTTGTAGTCGGCCTGCAAGCCCACCTGACCCGGAGGCAGCACGGCACCTTGCGGGTTGTAGACAAGGTTTAATTCAAGCTCGCTGCCTTCTGCGCCATAGCCGAGTGAGTTAAGCAGTTGCAACGCGCGAATGCTTTTGTCGAATACGCCGTCGCCACGTTGTTTGTCGACGTTTTCGACTGAGTAGCAAGGGAGGGACGCGGTGATTGCGACTTTGTTGTCGGCCAAAAATTTCGCCAACGTTTCTTGTCCTGGCTCGAACAGAATCGTCAAATTGCAACGATCAATCACCTTCACACCCATCGTCCGTGCTTCGACGACTAGCGCCCGGAAATACTGATTGAGCTCAGGCGCACCGCCGGTCAGATCAAGTGTTTTTGCGCCGGAATGTTTCAGGTAGTCGATTACCAGATCAACTGTTTCGGCGTCCATCATCTCGGTGCGCTGCGGGCTCGCGGCGACGTGGCAGTGGACGCAAGACTGATTGCACTTGTATCCGAGGTTTACCTGCAAGGTGCTTACGCTGCGACGGCGCAGTTTAGGGAACGTGGTGCGGTGGGCGTCGAGCCGGGGAAGTACAGCGTGCATGAAAATCCTGATGCCTAAATACGTGCGTAAGGTTCAAGCATAGTCGCAGCAACGCCGCGCTGCCTTACAAACATTACCAATCCAACAGTTTACGGGTGGCGAATCATTAATTAGGCTGCGCTTTGCATGAACCAACGCGCCTAGCGCTCATGGTTTGTTTGACCACGTTGACGCCGCCGACAGGTGGCGAATATCGTGATTCGAGATTGACTGTGAAGCGGGTCGAGTGAACGCTTCCCTGACCCAGACCGGACAGCGTTTTACCGCCATCGCACGCGTACGCGAAGGTCAGCAACTCGCCTTGTCCCGGAGGACTTCCGATAGCAGGCGGCGTGCGCACGAATCCTCCGCTTGGGCAGCGCTCGGCGCTACCCTCGGCCGTCTGTAACGCAAAGGCATGCCCTGTCGCAAAATCCGCCGCTGTACGGCACACCGAAAACTCAATCGTCGGAAAATTGACCTTCATGTCTACGGGGATTAAGGCAAGGTCGGTGACGATGGTGTAGCGCCAAAGCCCGGGCGTTTGCGCAAGGGCGTTGGTGCTGGCTGCTGCTGCGCAAAGCGCGAGCGCTAAAGCCCCCGCCAGAGGGCGGTTTAGCATCCGCCGATTCGCTTGGCGCTCATGGTCATGTTCATCTTTCCGCCCATCGCCTTGGTGTTGCCACCGGTCATGGTCATTTTGGAATCGAACTGCGTGGGCGACGCGGTCATGTCGTAGGTCATGACCATCGGCTCTGGCATGCTTTTTCCGGTGCAGGTGGCGGTGAATTGATAGCGATTGCCGGTTTGCTTCATATCGGAATATTTGCAGTCCATGCCCGCTTCTTTTTGCGCGGACAGATTTCGGCCTTCATCGATGTCCTTTTGCGTGACGCACTGATCAAAGCTCATGGGGATGCTGCCCATGCCGGGGATTTCGGTGCGAGTGCTGTAGCTCCATTTGCCGGGGGAAGTGTTGAACTTCGGCATTTGTGCCGATGCGATGCCCACAATGCTGAACGAAGCGATCAAAAGAACAATAAGACGTTTCATGGTTTCCTCAGGAAGATCTCGCGGACAACGAGGATTTTCGCGCCCGAGCACTGTAAAAGACGGCGCAGTTTAGCGTTTTGCGACATTTGTGCGCGACTGCGAGTGCTTGGGCGCTGCACTTTCGCTATTCACTGGACCAACATCAGCCTTTTTATGAAATGACGTACGCATCTGGGCTAATGATGATTATCGTCATAAGTCGACTTAGAACTTATCCGTAAATAATATTCACGTCGAGTTTTATCTTTCGCAGCGCGATGATGGCGGCAGCCAAGTGGTTCAGGGCGATGAAACTTCGGTCAAGCTTCTCATATCGCACCAGTAGCTTGCGAAACCGGTTGAACCAACTGTGCGCTACCTCGACAACCCAGCGCCGCGCCTTCTTCGTCGGGTCGTTCCTGAGGGCTTTGGCTTCTTGTCCGCGTCCTTTGACATGGGGGATGTAGCCATGCGCCCCTATGATCTTCAGTGCAGGCGCTCCGTTGTAGCCCGCATCGGCGCAAAGATGCTTGTTTCTTCTCTGGGGCGGGTTGGGTCTTCTAACCATCACCGCCTCAAGCACCGCTTCCAGTTGCGACACATCATGCCGATTCGCCCCTGTCACGACGAGCGACAACGGGACGCCACGACCGTCCACCAGCAAATGGCGTTTGCTCCCATTTTTTCCCCCGATCCGTTGGATTGGGCCCAACGCTCGCCTGCGCCATGGGTGCCTTCATCATGGCACCGTCAATGCTTTGCCATCGCCAGGCAATACCTTCCAACTCGTCGTACTCGGCAAGGCCAAGCCTCCACAGACGCTCAAAGACCCCTGCGCGTTCCCATTCGAGAAACCGCGCATGGATTGCGCTGCCGCTTCCGAACCGTTCAGCGGGCAATGCCTTCCACTGGCACCCCGTGCGCAAGACATAAATGATCGCCTCGAAGACCAGTCGTGGGTCCTTGGGCTTGCGACCCCCGCCCGCTTTGCGACTGTAGCTCTGACTCTCCGAGCGCTGACGCTGTGGGATTAACGCCTCAACACGCTGCCAGAATTTATCGGTCACTTCCCATGATTTGGCCTTAGCCATTGCTGCCCCAAACGCGGTGCCCGCGCATGAAACACAATTATCCTTTATTTACGGATAAGTTCTTAGTGTGGTTCGCATGGTGAGTTTTGAGCGACGTTTGATGTCATGGGATCAAGTGCTGACATCATAACGTCCAATTGATGCTTACGTGCTATTTGGTGTTTAATCGTTTTGGCTTGACCACCTCCTGTGACGCTGGGATTTCGGTCGCGGAAAGGCAAATTGAGCGACGACTGCCCTCAATCGGCCTAGAATTAGGCCCAATGTCCCTTTAGCCACGCTCGCCCGCTCCCTCACCCTTTCCGGGCGATAGCTGTGTTACGCGTGGCTTTTTCGTTTCTAGAGCCCCCATGAAAGACACATTCCGCATCAAGCTTGAACAACTCTCGCGCCGCCAGGTCGAGGTGGAAAGCTTGCTGTCTGACCCGTCCGTGACCAACGACATGAATCGCTTTCGCGCGCTGTCGCGTGAGCGCAGCGACATCGAGCCGATCTCGGCATTGTTTGCGCAGTTTCAGGCGCGCGAGGCTGATTTGGCGGGTGCACAGGAGATGCTGGTCGATCCGGAAATGAAGGAGATGGCGCAGGAGGAAGTTGATACCGCGAAGGCAGATATCGAGCGCATCGAAAAAGAGTTGACGCTGGGTTTGTTGCCGAAAGATCCGGCCGATGAGCGGAACATCTTTCTTGAAATTCGTGCGGGAACGGGCGGCGATGAATCCGCGTTGTTCTCGGGCGATTTGCTGCGTATGTACACGCGGTTTGCCGAGCGGCAGCGCTGGCAGGTGGAGATCGTATCGGCGAGTGAGAGCGAATTGGGCGGCTACCGCGAGGTGATCGCGCGCATCATTGGGCAAGGCGCGTATTCAAAACTGAAATTTGAATCGGGCACCCATCGCGTGCAGCGCGTGCCGGTGACCGAGGCGCAGGGGCGCATCCACACGAGCGCTTGCACGGTGGCGATCCTGCCCGAAGCCGATCCAGTGAAGGACATCACGATCAATCCGTCGGACTTGCGCATTGACACCTTCCGCGCGTCGGGCGCCGGCGGACAGCACATCAACAAGACAGATTCGGCGGTGCGCATCGTGCACATTCCGACTGGCGTGGTCGTTGAATGTCAGGACGGACGATCGCAGCATCAAAACAAAGCCCGCGCGATGGAAGTGCTGGCGTCGCGGTTGCTGGAGCGAGAGCGTGCTGCCGCGCATGCAAAAGAAGCGGGTTTGCGCAAGTCGTTGGTCGGTTCGGGTGATCGCAGCGAGCGAATCCGCACGTACAACTATCCGCAGGGCCGCATGACCGATCACCGCATCAACCTGACGCTGTATAAGCTCGATTTCATTATGGACGGCGACATTGGCGACATGGTCGACGCGCTGATTTCCGAGCATCAGGCGGAGCAAATGTCATTGATGGAAGGAGCGATTGCATGACCACGTTCAATCAAAAACTGCAGGCTGCGTGGACGAAATCACGCTCGCTCGTCTGCGTCGGCCTCGACCCGGAAAAGAAGCGTCTGCCGGAGCGTCTGTTCAATCGCCCCGATGCGATTTTTGCGTATAACAAGGCGATCATCGACGCGACGCACGACATCGTTTGCGCGTACAAACCGCAGTTTGCGCATTACGCGGCGATTGCCGCCGAAGACCAGCTCGCGGCGACGATTGATTACATCCATGACCGTTATCCGCACGTGCCGGTGATTCTCGACGCCAAGCGCGGCGACGTCGGCAGCACGGCCGAGTTCTACGCGGTGGAGGCGTTCGAGCGCTATCGCGCTGATGCGGTGACGGTGAACCCGTACCTCGGGGGCGATTCGATTGCGCCGTTTACGAAATACGCCGACAAGGGCGTGATCCTCTTGTGTCGCACCTCAAACGCCGGTGGCGCGGATTTGCAGGAACAGTTGATCGACGGCGAGCCGTTGTATCTTCGCGTGGCGAAACTGGCGGCGCAGCAGTGGAACGCGAATGGGAACATTAGCCTCGTGGTCGGCGCGACGGTGCCGCAGGTGATTGCTGATGTGCGCAAAGTGGTGGGCGATATGCCGCTCCTCGTACCCGGCGTTGGCGCGCAGGGCGGTGACATGAAGACAACCGTTGCCGTCGGTCGCGACAGCAAAGGGGCGGGCCTGATCATCAACGCATCGCGCTCGGTGATTTATGCGAGTGGCGGGGAGGATTTTGCGCATGCGGCGCGCGGCGTTGTTGAGCAGATGATTGAAGATGGTGCGATGCCTTGAGGCTGACTTTGATAATGTCAGCTTTTCGGTAGAACGACTACTACATAGGGGCTAAGTCGCCATTTGTATTGAAGTCGACTTTAATCATTTTAGACTGATAGCCCCGGAGCAATAGCGCTTTGATCAAAAAGCTATCGGTATCGGAAAATGAAAAACATCATCGCTGAATACGTTCGTCCGTCGTGAATATCCGCGAACTCATGGCCTCGCTGGCCACGCTGCAGGTGCCGCGAGCCGAAGTTCGCATGCTTGTGAGGCACGTTTTGGAGCGCAGCAGCGCCTGGCTCGTGACTCACGACGATGAAGCCCTTTCACACAACGATCAAGCGCAGATTACGGATTTGGCAGCGCGACGCGATGCAGGCGAACCGATGGCCTATTTGCTGGGTGAGCGCGATTTTTACGGTCGAACCTTTCGCTGCTCACCCGCTGCGTTGATTCCGCGCCCGGAGACGGAGCACCTCGTGGAGCATGTGCTCGCACTCGCCGAAACCTACGATTTGACTAAAATTTTGGACGTTGGCACGGGGACTGGCTGCATCGCTATTACGCTCGCTTTGGAGCGCCCGAACGCTCACGTGACCGCGCTTGATATAGCGCCCGACGCGCTGGCGCTGGCCCGCAAAAACGCAACGGTACTCGGTGCGCACAACGTCGAATTTACTCAAAGCGACTGGTTTAGCGCCGTCGCCGCCGACACAAAGTTCGACTTGATCGTCAGCAATCCGCCGTACATCGTACCCGGCGATCATCACCTCACAGAGGGCGATCTTCGTTTCGAACCGAGCATTGCGCTGGCCGATGCGCTCGATGGCCTCGAGAGTTACCGCCAACTCGCAACCGGCGCGATGAATCATCTGAAAGCGGGCGGCTGGTTGGTAGTCGAGCATGGTTACGATCAGGGTGAATCAGTTCCAGCGCTCATGCGTGAAAAAGCCTTCGAAAAAGTGAGCGCCTACTTCGATCTAGCCGGTCACCCTCGTGTGACGGCAGCACGTAAGCCGTAATAGGACTAGCCCGAACAAACTTGATCGATTGCAGTTCATAATGTCGCCAGCATTTTCTGCTGTTGTTTTATTTAGGATGTTTCGATGTTGCAAGAGTCAAATTTAGCCGCCGCGCAATCAGAGATTGA
>JBDSYI010000360.1:0-12883 GCA_039925745.1 Casimicrobium sp.
GCCGAGGCGCAGGCGCAGGCGATCTGTATGCAGACAGAGGATTTTCACCGCGCGTTTCACGCCTTTGCGGCGAAGCAGAAGCCGGCGTTTGAGGGAAATTAGTCGAACTCGTTTCGTAAGAATGTTGCTGCGGAAGGTGGAAGCGTGAGTACACAAATTGATCGGTTCGTGCACGAACATATGCCCGCTGCTAATGACATGCCGCAGTTCATTTTCGAGCGACCGGAACTGCAGTTTCCGGCGCAGTTAAACGCGGTGGTCGAGCTACTTGACCGTAACGTGGCAAACGGTAACGGAACGCGTTTACTACTTCGCGATGCGCGCGAATCACTCACCTACGCGGCGGTGCTCGATCGGGTGAATCAGTTCGCTCGGGTGTTAATCGAGGACTACAACCTGGTGTCGGGCAACCGTGTTCTGCTGCGCGGGGGCAATAGTATCGACATGGCAGTGGCCTGGCTTGCAGTGGTGAAAGTGGGCTTGATTGCGGTGGCGACGATGCCCATGTTGCGGGCGCGTGAACTTACCGACGTCGTCCGAAAAGGGCAGATCACGCTTGCACTTTGCGCCGATGCGCTGACCGAAGAATTGTTACTCGTGCAAGCGCAGTTTCCCGCGCTTGATCGTGTCGTCACGTTTAGCGACGTGCGGCGCGCTGCCTCCGGTAAGGGCACGGACTGTCCAGCCGCGAAAACTGACGTCGATGACGTCGCGCTCATGGCGTTCACCAGCGGCACCACAGGCGCGCCCAAGGCCGCGTTGCACACGCATCGCGACCTCATGGCTGCCTGCGAAACGTGGCCGCGTCATGTCTTGTGCGCGACGTCTGACGACGTAGTGGTCGGCTCGCCGCCACTGGCATTTACGTTTGGTCTGGGAGGCTTGCTGGTGTTTCCGATGTGGGCGGGCGCGAGCGTGTATTTCCCTGACGCGGCGTATTCGCCGCAGTCGATGGTGAAAACCATCAACGACGTCGGCGCGACTATTTGCTACACAGCGCCCACGTTTTATCGGCGTATGGCCGCGTTCGCTGAAATAACGCCGATGCCGACTTTGCGCATTTGTGTGAGTGCGGGCGAAGGCTTGCCGGATGCGACCCGGCAGTTGTGGAAGCACGCGAGCGGCGTCGAAATACTGGACGGCATTGGCGCTACCGAGATGTTTCATATCTTCATTTCGAGCGCTGGCGACGAAGTGCGGCGCGGCGCCATCGGTAAAGTCGTGCCCGGCTACCGCGCGCAAGTGGTGGACGAGAATGGAAGTCCGGTGCCGCCTGGAACAGTCGGCAAACTCGCTGTCGTCGGACCGACCGGTTGTAAATACCTAGACGACGCGCGCCAGAAAAAGTACGTCAGATCAGGCTGGAATTACTCGGGCGATTCGTTTTATATGGATGCAGATGGCTATTATTTTTATCAGGCACGCGACGATGACATGATCATCACGGCAGGCTACAACGTGGCGGGTCCAGAGATCGAAAACTGCCTTGCGCAGCACGCAGCCGTGGCGGAATGCGCGGTGATCGGACAGGCCGATGATGAGCGCGGAATGATCGTGACGGCATTCATCGTCGTGAAGTCAGACGCAGTCGCCGGTGCAGCGCTGAAGGTTGCTCTACAGGACTTTGTGAAGGCAAATCTTGCCCCGTACAAGTATCCTCGCCACATTGAATTCGTCGCGAGCTTGCCGCGAACAGAAACAGGCAAACTGCAGCGGCATCGGCTGCGTCAAATGGAGAAGACATTATGAAAATGCTTCAACCTCCAGAATGGCTTGCACCGAAAGGTTACGCAAACGGAATAGCCGCGCGCGGCACGATGATTTTTGTCGGTGGACAGATCGGCTGGAACGGTCAACAACAGTTTGAAAGCGACGACTTCATCGCGCAGACGCGTCAAGCCCTCGTTAACGTCGTCGCCGTGCTGCGGGAAGCAAACGCTGGCCCGGAACACATGGTGCGAATGAGCTGGTTTATCGTGGATCGCGATGAATACGTGGCCCGACTTAAAGAACTGGGCGTGGCGTATCGCGAAATCATCGGACGCAATTTTCCTGTGATGAGCTGCATTGAGGTGTCTCGATTGGTGGAATCTCGCGCCCGAGTCGAAATCGAGGTGACCGCTGTCGTGCCCGATCCACGTCAGGACTGATCCCGTATTTATTGATTCGAATGGCCTGACTTATTTTGGCGAGATAGTCTGTCGCTGCTTCCTCGTCTGGCATACTCTCACGCAACAAAGTGCTAACGATGGAGGAGAGCGTATGAAAAAAGTCGAAGCCATTATCAAGCCGTTCAAGCTTGACGAGGTTCGAGAGAGTTTGGCCGAAGCTGGTGTCACCGGTTTAACAGTCACAGAAGTCAAAGGGTTTGGACGACAGCGCGGTCACACGGAGCTTTATCGCGGCGCCGAGTACGTAGTCGATTTTTTGCCAAAAACAAAAGTCGAATTGATCATTGCCGACGGCGATGTTGATCGCGTCGTGGAGGCCATTGTCAAAGCTGCCCGTACCGGAAAAATCGGTGATGGTAAGATTTTTGTGTCGAGTGTGGAGCAGGTGCTTCGCATTCGCACGGGGGAAACTGGGGACGCAGCGATTTAGCCGCAGTAGTATCGATCAATATTTAAGGGAGACAATAAATCATGTCAATGATGGATGAATTCAAGACCTTTGCACTCAAAGGCAACGTGATGGATTTGGCGGTCGGTGTCATTATCGGCGGTGCGTTCGGCAAGATCGTCGACTCGATCGTCGGCGACCTGATCATGCCCGTTGTCGGTAAGTTACTGGGTGGTTTTGATTTTTCCAACCTCCTGATTGTGCTGGGCGACAACCCGAACAAGCTCACATCGCTCGCGGACCTCAAGAAGGCAGGCATTGCTACATTTGCCTATGGAAATTTCATTACGATCCTGATCAATTTCATCATTCTGGCGTGGATCATTTTTATGATGGTCAAAGCAATGAACAGACTGAAAAAGGCGGAACCCGCTCCAGCGCCGGCCCCGACGCCAGAAGATGTGGTGCTTCTGCGCGAAATCCGGGACAGCCTAAAGAAATAGGGCCATAAGGCTCAGGGGAAAGCCCTATATTTAGAAATAAAACCGACCCATTGGTCGGTTTTGTTTTTTTGTAGGATTACACTGGAGCGCTTGAGGAATTTTTGTGCTCACGCTTGGTGATGAGCACAAAGTTTAAGACTGTTAACAGGAGGAAATGATGGTTCGTAAAGTTTCAGCGTTAGTGGGCGCAATGTTGTTGGCGGCGAGTGCGTCGGCCCAACTTAAAGTCGGCGTAATCGTGTCTGCCACCGGTCCCGCGGCTTCGCTCGGTATCCCGGAAAAAAATACGTTTGAACTGCTGCCTAAAACCATTGGCGGTCTGGCAGTCACCTACATTGTGCTCGACGACGCTTCAGACACTACCAAGGCAGTCACCAACGCCAAGAAGCTGATTTCCGAGGATAAAGTTGACGTCATCATCGGTTCGACGATCACGCCCAACTCACTGGCCATGATTGACGTTGCTGCAGACGCTGAAACGCCGATGATTTCTATGGCAGCGTCATCGCGCATCGTCGCGCCGACGAATCCCAAAACGCGATGGATATTTAAGACGCCGCAGAACGACTCGCTGATGGCCGATGCCATTGCCGTAAACATGAAGGCCAACGGCGTGTCCCGGATTGGTTTCATCGGTTTCAATGATGCTTATGGTGAAGGTTGGCTGCAGGAGATGCGTACGTCCGCAAAAACTGCGGGTATCACCATCGTCGCCGACGAGAAGTTCAATCGCACGGACGCCAGCACCACGGGGCAGGTCCTGAAGCTGATGGCGGCCAACCCGCAGGCGATTCTGATTGCAGGTTCTGGTACACCCGCTGCCACACCGCACAAGGAATTAGTGGCCCGTGGCTACAAAGGCAAGATTTATCAGACGCACGGCGTTGCTAACTCGGACTTTTTGCGCGTGATGGGCAAGGATGCCAATGGCACCTTGCTGCCCGCGGGGCCGATGCTGGTATATGAGCAATTGCCCGACAGCAACCCCATCAAGAAGGTAGCGAAAGCCTACATCACGAGTTATGAAGCGAAGTTTGGCCCACGGTCTACGTTTGGTGGTCACGCCTATGACGCGGTCGCGCTGTTGACTCATGCCGTCCCAGAAGCAACCAAGTCGGGGAAGCCAGGTAGCAAAGAGTTTCGTGCCGCGCTGCGCACTGCGCTTGAAGGCGCGAAAGACGTCGTTGGGGTGCATGGCGTGTTCAACATGTCGCCCGGCGATCACAACGGACTTGATAATCGGGGCCGCATGATGATGACCATCAAAGACGGCAAGTGGATGCTCGCCACTAAATAATCAGTTCGGTTTTGCAGGTATCTCAACTACCAATCGAGCGTCACATTTCTGTCTGGATTCCCGCTTCCGCGGGAATCGCAGCCTCGCTGGAGGCTTGCTTTGGATAGCATGATCGCAGCTCTGTTGACGCAGGATGGCCTGACCAACGGCGCTATTTATTGCATGCTGGCGCTGGCGTTGGTGCTGGTGTTCGCAGTGACGCGGGTGATCTTTGTGCCGCAGGGCGAATTCGTCGCGTTCTCGGCGTTGACGCTTGCCGCCTTTGAACAAAGCAAGCTGCCCGGTACGGTCTGGTTATTGCTCGCCCTGGGGATTGCCGCCGCGCTCGCCGATGCAGTGAGCCTGTGGCGAGAACCGCGCCGCTTGCTGCGTGCATGGCTCGGCACCAGTGTGCCGACCTTCGCCGCGGCCGGGCTCGTCTGGTTCGTTGCCAGCGCGCAATTGCCATTTTCTATTCAGGCGTTGACCACGATTGTCGCGGTGACAGCGATGGGCCCCACTGTCTATCGTCTCGCATTTCAGCCCATTGCCAATGCGACGGTACTGACGCTACTGATTGTGTCGGTTGCTGTGCATTTGGTGTTGACCGGGCTCGGTCTTTTGTTCTTTGGGGCCGAAGGCGTACGTACGCAGCCTTTCACCAACGCGTCTTTTACGCTGGGAGCCGTCACCATCTCGGGGCAAAGCCTGCTCGTTTATTCGTTCACCGCGTTTCTCGTGATCGCAATGGCGGCATTTTTCAAGTTCACTTTGTTCGGAAAGGCGCTGCGTGCGACTGCGTCTAATCGCACCGGCGCGCGCCTTGTTGGTGTTAGCCCGAATTTTGCCGGCAGCCTCAGTTTCACACTGGCAGCCGCGATTGGTGGCGTATCCGGCTTGCTGATCGGGCCGATTGCGACGATCTATTACGACTCAGGATTTCTGATTGGACTTAAAGGTTTCGTGGGGGCCATTGTTGGTGGGCTCGCGAGTTATCCAGTCGCGGCGGCCGGAGCTATTTTTGTTGGCCTCGTCGAATCGTTTTCGTCGTTTTGGGCGAGTGCGTACAAGGAGGTCATTGTTTTCACGTTGATCATCCCGGTTTTGCTCTGGCGTTCGCTCACGACTACGCATCACGAGGAGGAGTGAGTTGAAGTCGCTCTCTCCAACGCGCCTTTTGGTGTTTGCGGTGGTGCTACTCCTTGTCGTCGCGCCATTCTTCGCACCGGCGTTCTACGTGACGTTGCTCAACTACATCGGACTCTACAGCCTCGTTGCTCTGGGTCTCGTGTTGCTCACCGGCGTCGCTGGTCAAATCAGTTTTGGACAAGCGGCGTTTGTCGGGCTGGGCGCATACACGACCGCTGTGCTCACGACGCACTACGGGTGGTCGCCATGGCTCACACTCATCGTGGCACTTGCCATTACATTGGTGATCGGCTATCTGCTTGGGTTAATCACGCTGTCAATGGGCGGGCATTACCTTCCGTTGGCCACGATTGCCTGGGGCATGTCGCTGTACTTTCTGATGGGTACGATTGAGCAATTTGGCGGGTTCACGGGCATCACCGGAATTCCCCCTGTCTCCATCTTTGGCTATTCGCTGGAAAAGGAAAACCACTTCTACTATTTCATCTGGATCGTCGTGCTGGCGGCATTGTGGGGCTGTGCCAATTTACTTGACTCGCGCCCCGGACGCGCGATCCGTGCACTGAAGCAGGGCAGCACGATGGTTGAAGCATTTGGCGTACATCCAGGTCGCATGAAGACGGCTGTCTTCGTCATCGCCGCCTTGCTCGCATGCGTGTCGGGGTGGTTGTATGCGCACTTGCAGCGCTTCGTGAATCCAACGCCGTTTGGGATCAACCAGGGCATCGAGTACCTGTTCATGGCGGTGGTTGGCGGTGCGGCGAGCGTATGGGGAGCGGTGCTCGGCGCGACGCTGATTACGCTTTTGAAAACGTGGTTGCAAGACCTGCTGCCCAAGATCATTGGCCAGGCAGGACAGTTTGAAATTATCGTATTCGGCATTCTGCTTGTGATCATCCTGCAATATGCGCGGGATGGCTTGTTGCCTTATTTGCAGCGCTTTGTGCCAAAGCGTGACCGGGTATTACCTGCCGCGGCAGATCGCCTGCACCATCGCACGATGCCAGTTGCAAATTCGCCGGTACTTGACGTAAATAGTGCGCGCAAAACGTTTGGGGGGCTGGTTGCGGTGAACGATGTTTCATTCGCCGTGAATGCGCGCGAAGTTGTCGGCTTGATCGGGCCAAATGGTGCGGGGAAAAGTACCTGTTTCAATCTGATTTCCGGTGCTTTGCCAACAACCTCGGGTTCGATCAAGTTCATGGGACAAGAGCTGACAGGACAGGTCGCTAGCGCGATTTCAAAACTGGGACTGGCGCGGACGTTTCAACATGTCAAACTGGTGGCGACAATGACGGTCGTTGAGAACGTCGCGCTGGGTGCCTATCTGCGTGGAAGCAAAGGCATTCTCGCTTCCGCGCTCAAATTGAATCGTGAAGACGAAGCTTCAGCCCTCGCGGAGGCGATGCGTCAGCTTCAACGCGTCGGGCTCGCCGAGCATGCGCACGATGCCGCCGGTAGCTTGCCGCTTGGCAAACAGCGCATTGTGGAAATTGCGCGTGCGCTTGCCTCTGATCCAATTTTGCTGTTGCTCGACGAACCTGCCGCCGGTTTACGCTTCGCTGAGAAAGAACAATTGGCGAAACTTATTCGCGACCTAAAGCGCGAAGGCATGACGGTGCTGCTTGTCGAGCACGATATGGATTTTGTGATGGATCTGGTGGATCGTCTCGTAGTCCTGAATTTCGGTCAGAAACTTGCACAAGGTTTGCCTGAGGTGGTACAGGCCGACCCGGCGGTGCGCGAAGCGTATTTGGGGGCGTGACGTGAGCGACGCACTGCTTGAAGTTTCCGATCTTCACGTCGCCTACGGGCAAGTCGAAGCCGTTCGTGGCGTCTCACTAGCTGTGCCGACGGGAAAAATCGCGACCGTTATCGGCCCCAACGGCGCTGGCAAAACGACCTTGCTCGGCGCGATCATGGGGTTGCTGCCGTCACGCGGCCGAATTCGCTTTTCCGGCGAGCGCATCGACGGCAAAGACACCGAAACGCTCGTGCGAATGGGCATGTCGCTGGTGCCAGAAAAGCGCGAGTTGTTTGCTGAGATGACGGTCCTGGAAAATCTCGAATTGGGCGGCTTCGCGCGTCGCCGTGCAGGCGAATCTCGCGCGGCACTTGGCAACACGCTCGAAGAGGTGTTCACGCTGTTTCCGCGCATGAAAGAGCGACAACCTCAGCTTGCGGGAACGCTCTCGGGCGGCGAGAGGCAGATGCTCGCGGTCGGGCGTGCGCTGATGGGCAAGCCGAAGCTTTTGCTGCTGGATGAGCCGAGCCTCGGCCTCGCGCCGCTTATCACACGGGACATTCTGGCGACCATCACCAAGCTGCGAGCGACGGGCTTGTCGGTGCTGCTGATTGAGCAAAACGCCCGTGCGGCGCTGCAAACGGCGGATTACGGCTACGTGCTGGAAACGGGCGAACTCTCGCTCGAAGGCGAGGCCGCAGATCTTCTGCACGACGAACGGGTGATTGCGACCTACCTGGGCAAGCGCTAAGTGATCACGCCCTGTTTCAGTTGCTCATGAGGGGCGCGATGGAGGCCGCTCGCCCCACTAGCGGTGAACTCAGGGCTGCATCCGCATGCCCGACGTGTCCGGCGCAATGTCGGAGGTTAACTTTGCGTGGAGCGCAAGATCTGTCTTCGAATCGGCATTTTCGATGGCCTGATCGAGCGAGATTTTCCCAACCACATAGAGCTTGTAGAGCGACTGGTCGAAGGTCTGCATTCCCAATTCGTTGCTCTTAGCCATCGCGGGTTTGAGCTGATCGATCTGGCCTTTGAGAATCAGGTCGGAAATGTGGGGCGATTGCAGCATGACCTCTACGGCCGGAACGAGTTTTCCACTCACGCCTTTGATCAACCGTTGTGCGACGACGCCTCGCAAATTGAGCGACATGTCCATGAGCGCCTGGTGACGGGCATCGTCCGGAAACAGATTTAACACCCGATCTATCACCTGATTAGCGTTGTTTGCGTGCAGGGTAGACAGGCAAAGATGCCCTGTCTCTGCGTAGGTAATCGCCTGCTGCATCGTGGGTCGATCACGAATTTCGCCGATCATGATTACGTCCGGCGCCTCGCGCATTGCGTGGCGTAGCGCTTCCTCGAATGACCGGGTGTCGAGACCCACTTCGCGTTGGTCGACCAGCGACTTTTTGTGTCTGTGCACAAATTCAATCGGATCTTCAACCGTGAGGATGTGGCCGCTTGCAATGCTGTTGCGATGATCCAGCATGGCCGCCAAAGTCGTGGACTTGCCAGACCCCGCCGCACCCACGATCAGAACCAGGCCGCGCTTGAGCATTGCCAGTTCTTTCAGGATCGGCGGCAAAGTCAGTTGATCGAGGGTTGGAATCTCGGTCGTGATGTAGCGCGCGACCAGCGCAACATCTCCGCGCTGCATGTAAATGTTGAAGCGAAAACGCCCTAGTCCCTCCACCACCATGGCCAGATCACATTCCAGCGTGCTTTCAAATTCGTTAATTTGTGCCGGGCGCATCACCGAATAGGCAAGCGCCTTGACCGCACCGGTGCTGAGTGGTGGCAGTTTCATCGGCTGCATGACGCCTTCGATCTTTACGGACGGAGGCGCGCCTACGGTCAGGAACAGGTCGGACGCCCGTGTTTGCACCACAAATCGCAGGTACGGGCTGATGTCGTTTGAAACGGCGCTGGCTTCCATGCTCGTCCACTTCAGTGTGATCGCGATGAAGACCAGTCTAGTGGCGCGTCATTGCGACCGTACTGACGAAGATCAACCGCGCATCAACTGCCGATTGCGCTGCGTCCTCCGCAATTCAAGCGCAGACATTGGGCAGACAGCAGTGCCGGGCGATGTGTTCCGAAGAGTTTGCGAACTGAGTCGCGAAGTAGCCGCGCACGAGCCGCTAGGCCGTGTAGCGGCTCCGATAGTGTATTCAACTTTCGCCTGCAAGGCTTATTTCAACAAGGCTAAAGCACCATTTTGGCTGGTATCGACATAATGATAAATGCAGTTCTAGCCCCTGCAAAACAAGGCGTTTTAACTAAAAGCTGTACGTCGAAATTGTGCTAACCCCGTTTCGATTTTTGTCCTGACGCGCTACAGTCAGTGTCCACCGTTTCACCTGAAATTAAGCATGAGCAACACTGGCATCACCCAGATCGAAATCGACCAGCGCGTCTACGACCTCTACGACGAATACTGCCACGGCAAGATTGACCGGCGCGAATATCTCAAACGTGCGGGCGCGCTCGCAGCATTGGGCATTCCCGCCCTCGCAATGGCGACCTCCCTGCTTCCGCAATACGCAAAAGCGCAAACCATTTCTTTCACCGATCCGCGCATCAAGGCGTCCTACGTGACCTATCCGTCACCCGGCGGCAATGGCGACACCATGCGCGGCTACCTAGTACAGCCTGCCGGCGCAGGCCCTTTCCCCAGCGTGCTGATCATCCACGAGAATCGTGGCCTGAATCCCTACATCGAAGACGTGGCGCGACGCGCTGCGGCCGCTGGATATCTTGCGCTGGCCCCGGACGGGCTTGCACCGCTCGGTGGCTATCCTGGCAATGACGACGATGGCCGCACCATGCAGGCCAAGCTCGATCAGGCCAAACTGCGCACCGATATGCTGAACGGCGCGAAATGGCTCAAGGTGCACAAACTCTCCACCGGCAAACTCGGCGTCACCGGCTTTTGCTGGGGCGGCGGAACGAGCAACTATCTGGCGACCGCAATGGGCGGCGATTTGCAGGCGTCCGCCCCATATTACGGCGCTGGAGCCGAGACCGCGAGCGTTGGCAAGATCAAGGCAGCCATGCTCATTCACTTTGCCGCCACGGATCCTGGCGTCAATGGCACGTGGGCGGCCTACGAAGCGGCGATGAAAGTGGCGGGCACCCGGTACGAGGCCCACACCTACGCTGACACCCAGCACGGTTTCCACAATAATTCGACACCGCGCTACAACGAAGCGGCAGCCAAGCTGTCGTGGGATCGCACCATGGATCATTTCAACAAGCATCTCGCGTAGCGCTACCTGAGCGGGCCCGGAGCCCGATCTTGCTGTAGGCGCGGGCCTGCCAGGCCCCGCCTGTGTCTGCTGCGGTCAGACGAGTCGCGACAAAGCCGCGCCTACAGCTCATCGCCCAGCGCCAATCAGCGCTGTGCTACCCTCATCCAATCTAGGTTTCACTGCACTTTTTGATGTCTGCTTCACTCGCCACCGCGCAATCGCTTCTTCTTACGCCTGCTAACCTCTCGCTCGACCAACTCGCCAGCACGCTGGGCGGGCTCACGTCGCGTGGTGTGGAGTTCGCCGATCTCTATTTTGAGCATCATAAATCGGAGTCATGGTCGCTGGAAGAATCCATCGTCAAGAGCGGCAGTTTTTCGATTGAGTCTGGCGTCGGCATACGCGCGATTAGCGGTGAACAAACTGCGTTCGCCTACTCAGGCGATATTGGCTTGGCATCGATCACTGCGGCAGCAAACACGGTCGCCGCGATTGGTCGCGCCGGCCAGAGCGCATCCGTTGCCGTGCCGTCGGGCCGCGCAGCGCCGACGCTCTACACCTCCGCCGATCCGTTAGCGTCGATCAGCGATGACGCAAAAATTTCATTGCTTCGCGAGACCGAAGCCATCGCCCGTGCGCGCGACCCGCGCGTCACGCAGGTGATGGTGAATCTGGCGTGCGAACATGTGGTGATGCTCGTGATGCGCAGCGACGGTGTGGTGGCCTCCGACGTGCGGCCGCTGTGCCGATTGAACGTGACGGCCATAGTCGAGCACAACGGCAAGCGCGAGCAGGGCCGCTCGGGCGGCGGCGGGCGCTATGGATTTGAGCGCATGGACACCGCGTTTATGACCAAGCGTGCGCATGAGGCTGTGGACATGGCGCTTATCAATTTGGACGCGCGGCCGGCGCCAGCGGGCATCATGCCTGTCGTGTGCGGTCCCGGTTGGCCCGGCGTGCTGTTGCATGAAGCGGTGGGCCACGGGTTGGAGGGCGATTTCAACCGTAAAGGCTCGTCGGCCTTCAGCGGTCGTATCGGCGAGCGCGTCGCCGCCAAGGGCGTTACCGTGCTTGACGACGGCACACTAAAAGACCGCCGTGGTTCCCTGACTGTGGACGACGAAGGCACCCCCACCAACGCCACCGTGCTCATCGAAGACGGCATTTTGAAGGGCTACATTCAGGACACGATGAACGCGCGCCTGATGGGCTCAGCACCGACCGGCAATGGTCGCCGCGAAAGCTACGCGCACCTGCCCATGCCGCGCATGACCAACACCTACATGCTCGGCGGTGATCGCGATCCGCAGGAAATTATCGCCAGCGTTGAGAACGGGATCTATGCCGTGAACTTCGGAGGTGGTCAGGTCGACATCACCAACGGCAAGTTCGTGTTCACCATGGACGAGGCGTGGAAAGTCGAAAACGGCAAACTGATGTACCCGATCAAAGGCGCAACGCTCATCGGTAACGGACCGGATGCCCTGACCAAAATCACCATGATTGGCAACGACATGGCACTCGATGAAGGCATTGGCGTATGCGGGAAAGAAGGCCAGAGCGTGCCGGTTGGAATCGGACAGCCGACGTTACGGATCGAGGGTTTAACGGTGGGCGGTACGGCCTGATCGTGGTTGTTTGAATCGCGTTCGCAGGCTGACGTCAACCTGCTTGCGCCACATTTATCTTGTCGCAATTAGTGATCTTAATCCGTCTTAACTGACACCAAAAATTCACATACCCATCCCATGAAAATTACTAAGCTCTCCGCCTCCGTCGTATCTCTTTGCACCGTTGCAATGCTTGCAGCGTGCGGCCCGAGCCCCGAGCAGGTCGCCCGCGAAGAGGCAGTGAAAAAACTTGAACAGGCGGCCAAGGAAATGGAGGCGGCGGGCAAACGTATGGAGTCTGGCGCTGCCAAAGGCGGACAGGACGTTGGCGCTGCCGTCGGCGACATGATGAAAGCGTTGGGGGGGATCGCCGGCGCGGCCTCAGGTGCTGCAGGTGCAGCGAGCTACGAGCCGATCGATTTCCGCAAATTGAAAGAAGTGCTGCCGCAAGAACTTGCGGGGTTCGAAAAGGGCGAAAGCTCTGGCGAGAAGAACAACGCATTTGGAATTTCTGTGTCCGAGGCCAAACAGTCTTTCCGCAGCGCAGACGGCAGCAAGCGGGTCCGATTCGAAATCACCGATCCAGGCTCACTGGCAGGCCCTTTTGCACTTGCCAATATGTGGATGAATGTCGAGATCGACAAAGAAACTAGCGATGGCTACGAGAAGACCTCAAGCTCTGGTGGCAGCAAGCTGCACGAGAAGTGGAGCAAGTCAGGTCAGCATGGCTCGGTGCAGATGGTCGTCGGCAATCGCTTTATGGTTGACGTCGACGCTCAAGGAATCGA
>JBDSYI010000361.1:0-3272 GCA_039925745.1 Casimicrobium sp.
CCGCGCGTCGTATGCAGCAGTTGCGCTGGTTGTCCGAGCGTCGGCAATTACCAACCGCACCAGACGCCAAGATGACCGCGATTCGCACGCTGCTCGGCGCATTCAACGCGACCGGCGCGAAGATCACTTTGGGCGAGCGCGAGCGCTTGACGCGGGCGATTGAAGCGGTGGGAGCTGCGTAGCCGCGCTAATGCTGCTGCCCGGCTCACTGCCACCTGATCGCGCAACGCTCAAGGCGTTGTGTGATGGGCTGGCGGCGCTACCGGAAATCGCATCGCGGTTGCAAAGCGCGACGGTTGCAGAGTATTCGGGCTCATGGAGTGATGCCGAGCGCGAAGCAAACGGCGCTTCGGGAGATTTAAACGACAGTCTCGCAGTTGCGCATCAGATAAACGAAGTTGGCGATGACGCGGTCACGCTGGCCGTCGCCACGCCGCTCTACGCCGCGCTTGGACTTACCGATCTCACACCGGTTGATCCTACAACGATCTCGCTTTCCGCTGACGAATCTCGTGCGCTTTGCGAAGCAGCCGATGAGCACATGCGGGAAGATGGCGTGCGGCTTCACTTCATTGACGCTGCGCGATGGTCGGTTACCTGCAATCGACCAATCGATATCCTCACTGAACGCCCCGAGTGGATCATCGGCGAGTTGTTGCGACCCAATTTGCCACGTGGTCGTGACGCGCGTTTGGTCGAGCGCTGGATGAACGAAATGCAAATGTTGCTGCATTCGCATGTGGTGAATGTTGCGCGCGAGGAGCGCAGGTTGCCTCCGATTAATTTGGCTTGGTTGTGGGCGTTCCAATCGCCAGCGCGGAAGCTCCCGTCCCCTCAACGGAGAGATGCTATTCACGAAGAACATCGCTTTGCTATCGCGATGCGCAACGGCGATCTTGTCGGGTGGCAGGCAGCATGGCAATCTGTCTCTGCGGAGATTCTGTCAGCCCAAACTATCATCCTTGGCGACAGCCGTCCACGCCTTCGCCTAACCGTCTCAACACCCGGAATGATGGATCGTCTAATTGCTTCTTTCAGGCGCAAACCAACGCTCGCCGAAGTGCTCACGCAATTGCAGCAACCCCGATGATCGCGCCCGCCGCTGTTGCGCTGCACCGTCGCGCCGTCAACGAATCAATTTCAAAAACGCTCGAAGCCAGCGGTTTCTCGCCCCTCTTCTCTCGTCTCTACGCCGCGCGCGGAATCGTGCAAGCGACCGACATCGAATGGAAGCTCTCCCAGCTCCCATCACCCGCTTCGCTCAAAGGCATTGACGCGGTCTGCGAGCGACTGATTGAAGCCATCGAACAACGCGAACGCATCCTCATCGTCGCCGACTATGACGCCGACGGCGCAACGGCTTGCGCAGTGGGTCTGCGCGGGCTGCGCATGATGGGAGCGGAGGTTAGCTACATCGTGCCGAACCGCTTTGAGTTCGGCTACGGCTTAACGCCAGAAATCGTTGCGCTCGCTGCGAAAGAGTTGCCGAAAGTTATCGTCACCGTCGACAACGGAATCGCCAGCGTCGATGGCGTCGCTGCGGC
The DNA here is from genome assembly GCA_039925745.1 of Casimicrobium sp. Taxonomy (GTDB): domain Bacteria; phylum Pseudomonadota; class Gammaproteobacteria; order Burkholderiales; family Casimicrobiaceae; genus Casimicrobium. The sequence goes on from JBDSYI010000361.1 coordinate 1,545, forward strand.
GCGGGCACTCGGCATCGACGTCGTCGTGACCGATCATCATTTGCCCGGTAACACCCTCCCGGACACCCCCACCATCGTCAACCCGAACCAGCCCGGTTGCCCGTTTCCGAGCAAAGCGATTGCGGGTGTGGGCGTGATGTTTTACGTGCTGCTCGCACTGCGCAGTAAGCTGCGTGAGCGTGGCGTGTATACGCCAGAGACGCAGCCCGATCTAAATCGCCTGCTCGATCTCGTGGCGCTCGGCACCGTGGCCGACGTCGTGCCACTTGACGGGGTCAATCGTCGTCTGGTTGAGGCGGGCCTACGCCGCATGCGCGAAGGTCGCGCGAATGTCGGCATCGCTGCGCTGTTTGAAATTTCCAAACGCGACATGAGCAAAGCCACCGCCTACGAGCTCGGCTTCATGCTGGGTCCGCGAATTAATGCGGCGGGCCGACTAGAGGATATTTCGCTCGGTATTGAGTGTCTGACCACCGACGACCCAGCGCGCGCAGTAGAAATCGCCGAAGAACTTGATCAGCTCAATCGCGAGCGCAAGAGCATCGAAGCGGGCATGCGCGAGGAGGCCGATCAGCTCATCACCGCCACCATCACGCCTGAGCAAAAGAGCATCGTGGTCACCGATTCGACCTGGCATCAGGGCGTTGTCGGCATCGTGGCGGGGCGTTTGCGCGAGGCGCATCATCGGCCCACCATTGTGTTTGCGCCGGGCGACGACGGCGAACTCAAGGGCTCGGGACGCTCGATTCCTGGCTTTCATTTGCGCGATGCGCTCGATCTCGTTTCCAAGCGCCGACCCGAGCTGATGCGCAAATTTGGCGGTCACGCGATGGCCGCGGGCCTCACCATCGCCGAGGTTAATTTTCCGGCTTTCGCGCGTGAGTTCGAGCGGGTTGCAGGCGATTTGCTCACACCCGATCAGCTGGAGCAACGCGTCGAAAGCGATGGCAGTTTTGCGCTCACTGAATTTGATTTCGACACCGCGCATGCGCTGCATCAGCATGTGTGGGGACAGGCGTTTCCGGCACCGATGTTTGACGATGAATTCACGGTCATCGACTCGCGCATCGTCGCGCTCAAACATACGAAGCTACGGCTCAAACGCGAAGGCCGAATCTTCGACGCGATTCGCTTTGGATGCACTGAGGTTCCGCCGCAACCGATGCGCGCAGCGTACAAAGTTTCGCTATCGGAATTTCAGGGCAATCAGCGTCTTGAGCTGATTATCGAGCGCTGGTGGCCGGTGACTGCTACCGTAATTTAGGGCGCGCCGTTAGCGCGGTGTAGCGGCACGCTCCGCAGCAACGACGGCTTCAATTACATCAGCCAACACCACCGGTCGCGGCTGATCGTCGATCTCCACGACGACCAAATAGCCCACATCCGAGCCGCCAGAAACGAACGCTTTCACCAGCGCCAGTTGATCGCTGTGCACGAGCGTGCCGTCGTCCTTTGACCAATATTCCATCGCCACCAAACAACCGGCAGACGGCGCGGACGGAAAGAAATTTTCGCCACGGTAGTACGCTGAGTTCACCGTGTTGCCATGCGCGAGAATTTCATCGCGCCCAGCCTGCCCGGCAAGAAATGCTTCCTTCATGGGAAAATAATCGCGCCAAGAGGGCGGCAAAAAACGCACGTACTGTGCCTCGGTCCATTCGCGTTTGTTCGCCGTGAACCGGGCGTCTTCGTTGGCCTCTTGCGGTACATCACGCAGCTGCGGCTGAC
>JBDSYI010000362.1:0-4750 GCA_039925745.1 Casimicrobium sp.
ACGCCGGATGCGATCTACGAACGTCCGGGCAATATGTTTGTAGCTGCCTTTCTCGGCAATCCATCGATCAATTTTCTGCCAGGTGAGCTGATGCAGGAAGGGGATCGGCTGCTGTTTCGTCGCGGCGCATTGCGGCTTGAGCTCAGCACCGAAATGGCGGGACGGCTCGCTGGCCAGGCCGGTCGCGCCGTCGTCATGGGTTTGCGCGCTGAAGACGTGGAAATGGGGGACGGCACCGCGGGCAAAGATAGCCTAAATGGGCGCATTCTTTCTGTGCTTCCGGTTGGCTCTGACCAGTTTCTGGAACTGGAGGTTGAGGGCACCAAAGTGTTCTTGCGTGTCGGCAAGGAAGGTCAGTACCGGGTCGACGAGAACGCAAGCCTGAAGGTCAACTTGAACCGGCTGCACCTGTTTGATCAGAGCACTACCCAGAATCTGATGGGTCACGGATAGTCACGTGAAGCCCGCTGCCTTTGCCTATTTACGGCCCGACTCGTTCGAAGCGGCGTTGCGGCAACTGTCCGAGATTGACGGACAGGCGAAAGTAATTGCCGGGGGCCAAAGCCTGGGACCGATGCTGAATATGCGCTTGGCAACACCCAGCGCAATCATTGATCTCAATGATCTGGTCGAGCTAGCCCTGATCCGCGACAGGGGTGACGCCATCGAAGTTGGGGCAATGACTCGTCACTTTCAGATCGCTGAGTCGTCCTTGATCCAGGCTAGCTGCCCGCTTCTGGCGCAAGCTGCGCGTACCATTGGCCACTACTCGATTCGCCAGCGCGGTACCCTGGGCGGAAGTCTCGCGAACGCTGATCCTGTGGCCCAATTGTCACTCGTTGCCGTGACGTTGCAAGCCACGATTGAGGTGGTAAGTCAGCGAGGTCGGCGTGATGTACCGGCGACAGAATTTTTTCTCTCGGCCATGACAACGGCGCTCCAGCCCGATGAATTAATTCGGAGCGTGAGCTTTCCCAAGTTCGAGGATGGTGAAGGGTCATCATTCCAACTGTTCAATCGACGGCGTGGCGACTATGCCATTGTGGCTGTCGCGGCCACCGTTGCGCTGGCGCAAGACCGCGTGACGGGACTGCGACTCGGAATTAGTGGCGTCGGGCCGGTGCCAGTTTCCCTCGCGTCTCTGGTTATGCCCTTCGTGGGTAGGGGGCCAAACATTGACTGGATCGCAGAGCTTGCGCGTTCGGTGCGCACGGCCGTGGTGCCGCAAGACGAAGCCCAGATTCCCGCGCTTTACCGGCAGGAGCTGGCACAGACACTGACTGCAAAATCCTTGCTGCGTGCACTGGAGAGGACGCGAGCATGAGCGCAATGGACCAACAAATGATTACGCTGACGGTCAACGGCGAAAACCGGGAGGTATCGGTCGCGCCGCGCAAGCTATTGGTCGATGTGCTGCGGGAAGATTGCCGCCTCACGGGAACCCATGTGGGTTGTGAGCACGGCGTGTGTGGCGCCTGCACCGTGCAGGTGGATGGCCGACCCCTGCGCGCCTGCCTGACCTATGCCATTCAGATGGAGGGACACGAAGTGCTGACCATCGAATCAGTCGCCGCCAACGGCAAGCTCTCGCCGCTGCAACAGGCGTTGCATGAGGAGCACGGACTGCAATGCGGTTTTTGCACGCCAGGCATCGTGATGACCTTCGAGGCGTTCCTCAGGCAAAACCCAGCACCGACCGAGGATGAAGTTCGAGAGGCACTTTCTGGCAATCTGTGTCGCTGCACGGGGTATCAAAACATTGTCAAGGCGATCCTTAAAGCGGCCACGCAGATTCGGTTGGATTCAGGCTATGTCGCTTCCTGAATTTCACTCTATCGGCAAAGCGCTGCCGCGCAAGGAAGATTATCGGCTGCTGACAGGGCACGGCTGTTATATCGACGATCTGGAGGTGCCGGGTGCGTTGCATGCCTGCTTCGTCCGCTCGCCGCATGCCCACGCCCGCATTCTGGCGTTTGATGTCAAGCTCGCCCTTGCGATGCCAGGCGTGGTTGCCGTCGTAACCGGTGAGGACCTTGCGCAATGGACCACGCGAGCACGCATGGCGCCACCCATTGAGGGTTTGCAGCCGATGGAGATGGACACGTTGCCGATTGACAAAGTGCGCTTCCAAGGTGATCCGGTGGCTTGTGTTATTGCGACGGACCGCTATCTGGCCGAAGACGCGATGGAGCAAGTTCGAGTCGACTACGAGCCGCTGCCCGCCGTCACAGACATGTGGCAAGCATTGGATCCGACGGCGCCCTGCGTTGACGAGACCCTGTCATCCAATCTGGTTTCGCATCAGCACGCTGTTCATGGCGACCCAAAAGGCCGTCAACGTGACGCACATCGTGTCGTTGAACGAACGTTTGCCATGCACCGCCAGACCCATCTCCCGATCGAAACCCGGGGTTGTATCGCTATATGGGATGAGGGGCGATCGCATCTGACGTTTCATGTCGGCACCCAAGTGCCACACCCTTACCGCACGACCCTCGCGGGTCGCTTACGATTGTCCGAGTCTCAAGTGACGGTAATCTCGCAGGACGTTGGAGGCGGTTTTGGCCAAAAGATTGTGCTGTACCGCGAGGAGCTGACGGTCGCTGCGATGGCTCGGCATTTGAAGCGCCCGATTCGCTGGCGTGAAGACCGACTTGAAAATTTGCTTTCGTCTTCACAGGCACGCGAAGACTTTTGCCGTACCCGTGCGGCAGTAGATGCCCAAGGTCGGCTGCTGAGCCTAGAGCTGGAGATCCTCGAGGATTTTGGTGCCTACAGTTTCTATCCCGGCAACTACCTCGCGCGCGTCGTGGCCATGATTTTGACCGGCCCCTACAAGGTTCAGGACTACAGTTACGACGTGCGTGTGGTGCTCAGCAACAAGGTAGGTAACGGCCCGATGCGGGCGCCGATGGCGATCACCAGTTGGTTGATGGAAGGCACGCTCGATGCGGTCGCTCGCGAGCTTGAGCTCGATCCGCTGGAGGTGCGCCGAATCAACATGCTGCATGCGCACGAGCTGCCGTATCGTATGGCCACAGGCGAGGTGCTGGCCGACATTACACCGCGCGAAACGTTGGAGGCGGCGGTCGCTGCGATCGGCTATCAGGCTTTCAGAACACGCCAGCAAGAAGCGCGTGCCAGGGGCGTTTATCTGGGGCTGGGCATTTGTACGGTGGTTGAATCCACTACCTATGGTTCGCAGTTTTATAAGGCAGCGGGTATCGCCGGGTCGGGCCATGAGGCCGCGTGGTTGCGCATCGAACCCACAGGTGTTGTCAACGCGTCTGTCGGGCTCGGCGCGACCGGCCAGGGGTACGAGACGTCTTTGGCTCATGCAGTCGCCGAAGGCTTGGGCGTGTCAACCGACCGTGTGCGAATCTATCTGGGGCATACCGACATCGCTCCTTACGGGATGGGAAGTCGCGGCGCACGCGGTGGCACTGCAGGCGGTGGCACGCTGTATTTGTGCGCACAGGAGGCTCAGGACAAGGTGCTGTCGATTGCGGGCAAGCTGCTCGGCATTGCTGAGCTCAACGCGTTGCGTTTACGCGATTCGCGCGTCGAGCAGATGATTGACGGTGCATGGGTTGCAACGACCGTCTCGCTGGCAGATGTTGCGCGTATCGCCTATCTGGACCCGACCCATTTGCCGGATGGTGTGAGTCCTGGACTTGAATTTCACAAGACCTATGATCCGCCGCCGATGACTTACTCCAACTCCACCCATGTGTGTGAGATCGAGGTTGACGCGGCGACCGGCGCAATACATTTTGGTCGCTATGTGGTGGCTGAGGACTGCGGCACGGTGCTCAGTCCGGTCGTTGTCGAAGGTCAGCAGCACGGCGCCATTGCCATGGGACTGTCGGGGACGCTGTTTGAACATGTCGTGTACGACGAGACGGGTCAAAATCTTTCCGGCTCGCTGGCCGACTACTTACTCGCAACCGCTGACGATTTGCCTCATATTGAAATCCTCTCTATGCACACGCCCAACCGCGCCACACCCGGCGGCATCAAAGGCATGGCCGAGGGCGGAGTGATGGGCGCGATCGGTGCGCTGACCAACGCGGTCAGCGATGCGCTCAGTTGCCTCGGTGTGGAAGTCAACCGCCAGCCCCTGACCCCTATGTACTTGCGCGGACTGATCCGTCAGGCAGCACACTCATCAACGAAAACAGCATCATGAGCAACACCGATAAAAAACTTCGCATTGGTTTCATTGGCCTCGGCAATATGGGCCGCTATATGGCCGGCCACCTTCTGGCGGCTGGCCACGCGCTGACGGTCTACAACCGCTCCCGTAACAAAGCGGAAGATTTACTGGCGCGCGGGGCCACCTGGTCCGCCACACCGGGTGATGTGGCAGCGGCGGCCGATATCGTGATCACCATGGTGGGTTACCCGCGTGATGTTGAGGAAGTTTATCTCAGTGCGGACGGCATACTCGCTCACGCCAACAAAGCACTGCTGATCGATATGACCACCTCGAGTCCGGATCTGGCTGCGCGCATTGCCAGTGCGGCGGCGAATGTGGGGTGTCGCAGTCTCGATGCCCCAGTTTCCGGGGGTGACGTCGGGGCGCGTGACGCGAAGCTGTCGATCATGGTGGGCGGGGATCAGACCGCCTTCAACGATGCGTTGCCGATTCTGAAGTTAATGGGGGCAAATGTTGTGCTTCAGGGCGCAGCCGGCGCCGGGCAGCACACCAAAATGTGTAACCAGATTGTGATTGCCTCGACCATCATGG
>JBDSYI010000363.1:0-2704 GCA_039925745.1 Casimicrobium sp.
GGCAGACCGCCCAACACTGCAAACTGCAAAAATCCCGCTAAATACCGTGCAACCTGAAAGATCAAAACTTGACACCCTTGCAACACCTCCTCGGCATCGATTTACCCATCATTCAGGCCCCGATGGCGGGTGTGCAGGTGTCTGCGCTAGCGGTGGCCGTCGCAAACGCAGGTGGCCTCGGCTCGCTGCCGTGCGCGATGCTGACGGCGGATGTGATGCGCAGCGAGCTCGCCGCGATCCGGGCGCAGACGGACAAGCCGTTCAACGTCAATTTCTTTTGCCATGTTCCGCCGACGCCCAGCGCGGAACGCGAGGCGGGATGGCTTGAAGCGCTCGCACCGTACTTCGCGGAATTCGGCATCGATCCGGCCACCATTGCGTCCGGTCCTGGACGCATGCCATTTACTGCAGCTGCCGCCGACCTGCTCGCCGAATTCAAACCGCCGATCGTGAGTTTTCATTTCGGGCTGCCGTCTGCGGAATTGATGATTCGCTTACGCTCGTGGGGCGCAAAAATCATAGCGTCCGCGACGACCGTCACTGAGGCGCGCTGGCTTGAAGCGCACGGCGTCGACGCCGTCATTGCGCAAGGCAATGAGGCGGGCGGTCATCGCGGCAATTTCCTGTCGAGCGATCTGACAACGCAGGTTGGCACGTTCGCGCTGCTGCCACAAATTGTGCAGGCGGTGAATGTACCGGTGATCGCAGCTGGCGGCATCGCCGACGCGAAAGGCGTGCAAGCGGCGCTTTCGCTGGGGGCAACTGCCGCGCAGATCGGCACCGCTTTCTTGCTCTGCCCCGAGGCGACCACCAGCGCACTTCATCGCAAAGCGCTCAAGAGCGAAGCAGCGCTGCACACCGCCTTGACCAATCTTTTCACCGGACGCCCAGCGCGCGGCATCGTCAATCGCATCATGCGCGAATTGGGCCCGATCAGCGCGGCCACGCCCGAGTTCCCACTCGCGACCGCAGCCATCGCACCGCTACGTGCGGCGGCCGAAAAGCTTGGAAGCAGCGACTTTTCGCCGCTATGGTCAGGTCAGAATTCCACTGGATGCAGAGAGATCGGCGCAGCTCAGCTGACGCGTGAACTGGCTGCTTCGCTGTAGTCGCCAGTGGCTTTTCGTGATGAAATCAGCGCGATGAAAAAACTAATTCAACTCACAGTTGCACTTCTGACGTTTGCCACATCCGCTGTTTACGCCAGCCCGTCTGAGGACGCCGCCAAAAGGCTGCTCGATGGCTTCCACAGCAACGCGTCAAAGGCGCAGTTCAACGCGTATTTCGCCGCCTTCGCGCCCGACGGCGTATTCATCGGCACCGACGCCACGGAGCGCTGGACAGTCGAGCAATTCAAAGCCTACGCCAAGCCGCATTTCGACAAAGGTCGCGGCTGGACTTACAGCGTCGCGGAACGACATCTGAATGTTTCGGCTGACGGGAGGCATGCCTCATTCGACGAACTACTCGACAACGCCGGTCTCGGACGCTGTCGCGGAACGGGCGTGCTACGGATGGTCGACGGCCAATGGCGAATCGAGCAATATCATTTGACGATTCCGGTGCCCAATGAGCTTGCCACTGAAGTCGTGAAGCGCATTCGCGAGACGAAGTAATTCGCCGCTTCGCCCGAGGCAATCACGGCTGATCGACATAGTCGCGCTAGCAACAGCAAAACTCCCAACAAACGTTCTTTCAAGCGCTATTGCCGCGCGAAAGCAGGCCCACGGCTAAAACTCAATCGCATCGGCAATGGCCTTGATGCCCGCTTTCGCGCAAACATCATCCGCTTCGCCCCCCGGCGCTCCCGACACACCGATGCCACCGAGCACCGAGCCCGCAGCTTCAATCACTTGCCCGCCGCCAGCAGCGAGCACTTTAGGATGCGAGCGAATCGCACTCATGGGTTTGCCCGCCTGTGTTTCCAAACCAAGCGCAGCGGTGGGAATGCGAAAACTCACCGCCGTCCAGGCCTTGTTCGGCGCGATGTCCAGCGTATGGGCACCGGCGAACCGATCGCGCAAAAGCACTTGCAACATCCCTGCGCGGTCAACCACAGCCACAGTCACCTGATAGCCATCTTTGCGGCATTGCTCAAGCGCGGCCTTGGCTGCGGCGAGCGCGGTTTCAGGCGTTAGTGATCGGGTTGAAAACGTGGCGTCCTGTGCATGTGTGGCCATCGCGGCACACGCAATGCACGCCGCGATTACTTGTGAAAAACTTCGAAAACTCATCAAAAAATCCTTCAAATTATTCGACTTTCATGTTTATCGGGCTTCAGCCCCCGAGTAACAATGATTTCAGCCAAAAGCTGTTAGTCGATCTTTCCGTTTAGAAGCGTGAACTCACCCGTGCGGCGACACGCGAAATAGTGCTCGAGCGCCGTCTTCACAGTGCGAAATGCCAGCTCTTTCCACGGAATCTCATCCTCGCGAAACAGCCGAATTTCAGTGCTCTCCGGGGTAATCGCGTATTTCGCCGCGCTCATTGTGCCCACATACATCATGTGAACCTGAGAGATGTAGGGCACTGAGAGCACTGTCAGCAAAGGGCCGAGCACAACCGTGGCCACAGCTTCTTCAAACAGTTCACGCTGCGCGCCCTCCTCCACCGTTTCATTGTTTTCCATGAACCCTGCGGGCAGCGTCCACTTACCCAGTCGCGGTTCGATGCCGCGCAGGCAGAGCATCACTTTGTCCTCAAA
>JBDSYI010000364.1:0-2864 GCA_039925745.1 Casimicrobium sp.
CGCGCCTTGCATCTGGAAGTCGGCGTTGCCCTGTCGGAATCACTGGCCAATGATATTGCCGATACATTGCATCGCTGCGCTCATTGGCATCTAACGCCGACCGTACGGGTGTTGCGGACCGCGCCCACAAAATTTTTGCCGCTGTTGCGAAAGGCGCTTGCCCGGTGCTGATCGAAACGCACGGCGAACAGCTGATCTGTCTGCCGGAACATGCCCTCTTCTGGCCACGAGAGCGAACATTGTTCGTCGCCGACGTGCATCTGGGCAAGGCCGCCAGCTTTCGCGCCGCAGGCGTTCCCGTGCCCAGCGGACACTCCAGTTTTGATCTGGACCGACTTTCACAATTGTTAATCGTGCATAGAGCGGAGCGCTTCGTTATTTTGGGCGATTTGGTGCACACCGAAACCAGCTACACCACAGCCCTCAATCACCACTTCAGAACCTTCCGAGCGCGTCACAGTAACGTCGAGATGGTACTGGTGCGCGGCAATCATGATCGCCATGCCGGTGAAGCTCCCGCCGAATGGGGGCTCAGCGCGGTGGCCGAACCGTATGCACTGGGCCCGTTTCAGTGCTGCCACGAGCCCAATGCTGCGCCTGGCGCTGGCTTCGAATTGGCGGGGCATTTGCATCCTGCGCTGCGCATGCAAAGCGCACGTGAAAGCATTACTTTACCTTGCTTTTGGCAGCATGCGCACGGGCTCGTACTGCCAGCATTCGGCAGCCTGACCGGCAAATTTTGCGTGCGTCTGAAATCTGGAGAAAGCGCAGTCGTTGTCGCCGGACAACAACTTTTTCGTCGCGCGCAACAATAATTGAGCGGTACAAGTCTGTGGAAAACTCCGGCAAAAGCCGTGAAAAGCTGTGTGTGCTTTTATCGACTTCGCGCCAGAGCCTTATTGCATAAGGCATGCGTTACTCCACTCCCGATTGACCGTTGAAGTAAAAACGATAACCCCCACATGTTGTGGTCAATAAGTCGCTTGACCACTAGATGTTGTTGGTCGTATCCTTCATACCTTCCCTCAATTTATTTATTTGTGTTGCTGCGTTCATGGCATCGTTCTGTCGATGTGATGCATAAAGTAGTGATGTAAACATGATTGAGAGAAACCTGTATTCGGCTTGATCGATGCGGACTGGGTGTTAAACCCGTCGTATGCGATCGGCGAGTAAAGATACAGGGGTGGAAGGTCCGGCGGAGGACTGGAGTTATGGGGGAGCGCACCACAATGCAACTGGGAACTTTGAATTGACAACTTGCTGTCATGGCAGCGTCCATCAATTGCGCCGTTTGCAGCTTGTCACCCTCCTCCGTCACCAGCACAGACACAACGATACTCAGAATAGTTAGAACAGTTTTTTGGAGATGCATACATGCTCGATTCCGTACCCGCCCAGACCGGTGGCACCCTTATGAATCCCGCCGTACTTGGTTTAGTTGCCGGGAGTTCAGCCGCCACGCCTGAATCGGGTCGTGCTTCACTCTACAAAGTGATTCGTCGCAATGGCTCAGTGGTCGGCTTTGAGCCGTCCAAGATCACGGTGGCGATGACCAAGGCCTATCTCGCAGCCCACGGTAACCAGAGCGCCGCCTCGGCGCGCGCTCGTGAGCTAACGCAGCAACTGACCGACGCGGTAATGGTCGCCTTGATGCGGGTTAAACCCGAAGGCGGCGCGATTCACATCGAAGAAATTCAGGATCAGGTTGAGCTTGCGCTGATGCGCTCGGGTGAGCATGAGGTTGCCCGCGCGTATGTGCTTTATCGCGAAAAGCGCACGCAGGAACGTGCCGCGCAGGTGAAAGCTAAAGACGCTGATCAGGAATTAATCCTGCATGTGGTCGAAGACGGCGTACGCAAACCGCTCGACTTGTTGCGCCTGCGTGAACTCATCATTTCTTCGTGCGACGGCCTGCACGGCGCGGCTGACGCTGACGTGATCTTGAAAGCAACGCTTAAAGATTTGTACGACGGCGTGTCAGCAAAAGAAGTACGCAAATGCGTCGTGCTCGCTGCGCGTCAGTACATCGAAAAAGACCCGGCCTACAGCTTTGTTACTGCGCGGTTATTGCTTGATTCGATTCGCCACGAAATCCTCGGCGAAGAAGCTTCGCAAGCGGATATGGCGACGAAATACGGCGAATATTTCCCGAAGTTCATCAAGCACGGCATCAAAATTGGCCTCTTGAACCCTGAGCTTGCGAGCTACGACCTCGTCAAATTGGGTGCGGCGCTTGATCACACGCGCGACTTCAAATTCGGCTTCCTCGGTCTGCAAACCCTGTATGACCGCTACTTTCTGATTGATCGTGAAAGCAATGCGGCTGGCGCAGAGCGTCGCTTTGAATTGCCACAGGCGTTCTTCATGCGCGTCGCGATGGGTCTGGCCCTGAACGAAGCGGATCGTGAGGGGCGCGCAGTCGAGTTCTATCAGCTGCTGTCGAGCTTTGATTTCATGTCGAGCACGCCGACGCTGTTTAACTCGGCTACGCATCGTTCGCAGCTTTCGTCGTGCTATCTCACGACGGTGGCCGACGACCTCGATGGCATCTACGAAGCGATCAAAGAAAACGCACTGCTGTCGAAGTTCGCTGGCGGGCTTGGCAACGACTGGACGCCCGTGCGCGCCATGGGCTCCCACATCAAAGGCACCAACGGCGAATCGCAAGGCGTGGTGCCGTTCTTAAAGGTGGTCAACGACACGGCAGTGGCTGTCAATCAAGGCGGCAAGCGCAAAGGTGCCGTCTGCACGTACCTTGAAACGTGGCACCTTGACGTCGAAGAATTCCTCGAGCTGCGCAAGAACACGGGCGATGATCGACGCCGTACGCACGACATGAACACCGCGAACTGGATTCCCGA
>JBDSYI010000365.1:0-8178 GCA_039925745.1 Casimicrobium sp.
AGCAGGAACATCGAGCGATTCGGCGAACCGGATCGTCGCGTAGATGTCCAATATGGGCAAAACCAACAAAATTCCAAGTAAAACGAGTGGCATGAACATCTCCAGCGCCTGCGCTTCCAGCAATCTCCTAGGGGGCATCGTGCACCCAAATCAGCCAAAGCGGTCGGCTCAATGTGTCGTAAGTATGACAGCACCGGGGACGAAAAGTGCCGGGCGTTGTCGAGCGTTGCTGGCATTTTTGTCCGCTGTGGCTTTTGCGACCCCGGTTGCGTGGGCCGCTGCCAGTGATGGGCCGTTGCCTGTGGACGAGGCGTTTCCGATGACCGCGAGCCTGGTCGACGGTAAGTTGTCCTTGCAGGCCGATGTGAAGCCAGGGCATTACCTGTTTCGGGATCGTTTTGAATTTCACGTCAATGGCAAGGACGTAGGATCGGCGGTGGCGCCCAAACTGACAAAGCTCGCGCACGACAAGGGGAAGGTCAAGGATGACCCTACCTTCGGCAAAACAACGGTGTTTGACAAGCCATTTGTCCTTGAACTGATGCCTGTGACGACATCGAAAACTGAGCTGGAGCTTGTGTTTCAGGGCTGTTCCGAAGTGGCGGGCATTTGCTATCCGCCGACAAAACGGGTGTTTGCAATGACCGCTGGGGCGAAGAACGTGCCCGCGAAAGCGTTGCCGCCGTCGAGCCTGAAGAACCAGTTTAAGCCGCAGGTGAGCCAATGAGCGAGGATGTGGCAGCCGATTCTGGTCAACCGATGACGACGGGCAGGCGCACTTTCATTCTTGCAACTGCGGCGGTGGCAGCTTGCGGCGCGGGTGCCTGGGGCGGACATTGGTGGCTGACACGCGGCGCAGTGAAGGGCGACGAAGCGAAGCTTTTAACTGCCAGCTTCGAAGCGCTTGATGGCAAGATGACACCCGTTTCGACGTGGCAAGGCAAGACGTTAATCGTGAATTTCTGGGCAACGTGGTGCGGACCCTGTCGTGAGGAAATGCCTGAATTCGTGAAAGCGCAATCAGAATTTGCGGTTAAAGGCCTGCAATTTGTCGGAATCGCCATCGACCGGCGCGCGCCAGTGGAACGTTTCACCAAGGAACTTGCGATAAATTATCCAGTGCTTTTGGGCGACGCAGCGTGGCTCGAGGCGGTCAAAACAATGGGCAATCCGCAAGGGGTTCTGCCGTTCACACTGGTGATCTCGCCAAAGAATGAAGTCATGCTTCGTCGCGTAGGAAAGCTTAAATACAGCGAAATTGCGGCTATCTTCGCCTAAGCATCGCTTCTCGTGTGCTGTATTTTATAGGTTGTGATTTTCAATCAACTTTTCTATATAACCGCCTCTATATAGGGGCTGTGATGCCATATTGCCGATAGTCAACTTTTGGCAAAATCACGAATTGGCCCCTGTAAAACGGTGTTTTAGTAAAAAAGTTGTTGATCGTAATGTCGATCGCCAAGTCTTCCGGTCCTCACGGGAAAAGACTGAGAAAAGCTGTCGCTAACTAGCAACAAATACAAATTTCAGGCAAACTACCGCCTATCTCAACTTAACTTGCTTCGATCTCCCGATTGAATCGAGACGTAATTGATGGCGACTAACGTCGATTCGATGACTGGCGAAGCGAAAACTACCACTAGTGATCTGGTGGAGCTCGCTCACGAAGCGATGGGTGAAACCATACGGAAGGCGAGTGACGGGGAAATTGCAATGCCACGGATTCTGCTGCTCCACGGCCCTAACCTGAATCTGCTCGGCACCCGTGAACCTGAAAAATATGGCTCCACGACATTGCGGCAGCTTGAAGATCACCTCTCCGCGCGGGCAGCTCTAGCGGGTTTCCATCTCGACTGTCTGCAAAGCAACCACGAAGGCGTGCTGGTGGATCGCATCCACGCTACACGCACGGACGGCACCGTTGCCTGCATCATCAATGCCGGTGCCCTGACCCATACCAGCGTGGCACTGCGCGATGCATTCGCCGGAGCCTCACTGACATTCGTCGAAGTGCACATCACCAATGTGCATGCCCGCGAAGAGTTTCGCCATCACTCCTACCTAAGCGCCATTGCGCGCGGCATCATCGTCGGTTTCGGCGTTCGCGGTTACGACCTCGCGCTTGACTTTCTGACGACCGAATATTCGTCGAAGTAGTTTTCGCTACTTAACGAACCCTACAGCGCCACTTATCTTCCCCTAGAGGAGAACCTTCGCATGGATCTGCGCAAACTAAAAACTTTAATTGAACTCGTTCAGGAGTCCGGCATCGCCGAGCTCGAAGTGACTGAGGGTGAAGAACGGGTTCGCATTACGCGGACAGTGGCCAATGCGCCGCAACCGTTCATGCAATACGCGGCACCGATGATGCACGCGATGCAGCCGGGCCCGGCAATCGCCGCTCCGGTGGCCGCACCGGTCGCAGCGGCTGTGGCTGAGCCGACCGCCGTCGTGCCCACGGGCCACATCGTGAAATCACCGATGGTTGGCACGTTCTACCGCTCTGCTGCGCCCGGTGCCAAACCGTTCGTTGAGATTGGTAGCAGTGTCAACGTGGGTGACACGATCTGCATCATCGAAGCCATGAAGCTCATGAACGAAATCGAGGCGGACAAATCCGGCGTGGTCAAGGCCGTGTTGGTGGAATCGGGCAACGCTGTGGAATACGGCCAGCCGCTGTTCACGATCGAATAAGTCGAAAAAATTACGATGGCGCTCTCCCTGACCTCGGCTAAGAAGCCGGAAAACCTGATGTTTGACAAGATTTTGATCGCCAATCGCGGCGAGATCGCGCTGCGAATCCAGCGCGCTTGCCGCGAAATGGGCATCAAAACGGTGGTGGTGCATTCTGAAGCTGACGCTGATGCCAAATACGTCAAGCTCGCCGATGAATCGATCTGCATTGGGCCTGCACCGTCCGCACAAAGCTATTTGAACGTCCCCGCGATCATCGCTGCGGCCGAAGTGACCGATTCGCAGGCGATTCATCCTGGTTATGGTTTTTTGTCGGAAAACGCCGATTTTTCAGAAAAAGTAGAAAAATCCGGCTTCGTATTTATCGGCCCGCGCGCTGAAACGATTCGGTTGATGGGCGACAAAGTCTCCGCCAAGCTCGCCATGAAAAAGGCGGGTGTGCCAGTCGTGCCGGGCATGGACGGCGCGCTGCCCGACGACCCGCGCGAGATGATCAAAATTGCTCGCACGATCGGTTATCCGGTCATCATCAAGGCATCGGGCGGCGGTGGCGGACGTGGCATGCGCGTGGTGCAAACCGAAGCGGCGCTGGTAAATGCGGTGACGCTGACCAAAGGCGAGGCACTTGCGGCGTTTGGCAACGGCACGGTGTACATGGAGAAATTCCTTGAGCACCCGCGTCACATCGAGATTCAAATACTCGCCGATCAGCACAAAAACGCGGTGTATCTGTTCGAGCGCGACTGCTCGATGCAGCGCCGCCACCAGAAAATCATCGAAGAAGGCCCTGCACCGGGAATTCCGGAAAAGCTCATTGCCAAAATTGGCGAGCGATGCGTCGAAGCCTGCAAAAAAATTAGCTATCGCGGTGCCGGTACGTTTGAGTTTTTGTACGAAAACGGCGAGTTCTATTTCATTGAAATGAACACGCGGGTGCAGGTTGAGCATCCCGTCACCGAGCTGATCACCGGCATTGACATTGTGCAGGAGCAGATCAAGATTGCGGCCAACCAAAAGATGGCGTTCCGTCAAAAAGACGTGATTAAACGCGGCCACGCGATTGAGTGCCGGATCAATGCCGAGGATCCGAATTCGTTCGTCCCGTCGCCCGGTCGCATCACCAGCTGGCACGCGCCTGGTGGGCCGGGCATTCGCGTTGATTCGCATGCCTATAACGGATATTTTGTGCCACCGAATTACGATTCGATGGTGGGTAAATTGCTCGCGTACGGCGCCACCCGTGAACAGGCGATTGCCCGCATGCGCATCGCGCTGTCCGAGATGATCGTCGAAGGCATCAAGACCAATATCCCGCTGCACCGTGAACTCATGGACGACGCCGAATTCATCAAGGGCGGCTTCTCGATTCATTACCTTGAGCAGCGGATGGCGAAGCTTGCGGAACGCAGGAAGTGAGTGCGCTCACCTGGCTGGAGATCTCTGGCCCGGTTAAAGGCGAGGCAGCGGATGCTATTGCAGATGCCCTTCTCGAAGCCGGTGCGCTCGCGGTTGACGTCGCGGACTTGAATGCGGAAAGCGATGCCGAACAACCTATCTTCGGCGAGCCTGGCATGGCGCTCAGCCAGCGTTGGGCTGATAGTCGCATCGCTGCGCTGTTCGAATCGAGCGTCACTACGGATGAACTCGATACGCTGTGGACAACGCTTCGCGGTGAGGCAGGCGAAGCGTTAGGCCCACACGAATTTCGCGTTGTCCCGGAAACCGATTGGGTGCGCGCCACTCAGGCCCAGTTCGCACCCATAGAAATCACGCCAAAACTGTGGATCGTGCCCACCTGGTGCGAGCCGCCGAACCCAGCAGCGATCAATCTTCGGGTTGATCCGGGGTTGGCGTTCGGCACTGGAACGCACCCCACGACCCGCTTGTGTTTGCAATGGTTGAGTGAGCTGTCGCTAGCGGGTAAGACCGTGCTCGATTACGGCTGCGGCTCGGGGATTCTTGCGATGGCGGCAGCGGCATTGGGCGCGACCGAAGTGTTCGGGGTCGACATTGACCCGCAAGCTGTGGAAACCGCCCGTCTGAACACGCAGGCCAACAACCTGAAGGTCGCCTACGCCACGTCTGACGACGAACTCCACGCGCAGTACGATGTGGTCGTTGCGAACATACTTGCTGGCCCGCTTACGGTGCTAGCGCCTGCCATTTGCAGCCACGTTAAGACAGGAGGAGCGCTCGCGCTCGCTGGCATTCTCACACCGCAAATCGAGCGAATTCAGAGCGCCTACGCACCGTGGATCAAGCTCACGGTTAGCGCTGAGCGCGACGGTTGGGTACGCATGAGCGGAACGCGCGGCTAAACACCGATACTGCTTTGCGTCGCACTCGTGGCGCGTACGCTACGATTGCATCATGTCCAACGTCCCAACGCAAGTTTCAGCCGTCACTCGGTGCCCGCATTGCAGCGCGAAATTTCGCGTGCGCCCGGAGCAAGTGAAGCTGCATGCAGGCCTCGTACGTTGCGGTGCCTGTCGTGGCATTTTTGATGCGGTTGAGCACCTGATCGAAGGCATCTTGCCACCGATGCCGCCGATGCATGAGGCAGACGAGGGCGCATCGCCACAAACCATCGTTCAGGGCATGCCTGCGATGACAGCTGAGCGGGATGAAGCATCCGTAAAAGTCGCCAACGTTGACGACGTCAATGTGACCAATGACGTTGCGGTCAGCGTTCGCACGACCAACGGCGTCTCGCCAGAAAGCGCCGATCCTCTGGTGCGCAATCTCGACGCGGATACGCCTAGCGCAACCGGAACTGCAACCGCAACGGACAAGACGACGCATGATCTGAATGATTACCGTTGGCGTGCGCCAGCCCAGGTCGAATCACGTGGTGCGCGCTGGGGTTACGCTGTGGCTGCGTTCATCGCAGTGCTGATGCTACTGGGCCAGGGCGCTTATTATTTTCGGGATGAATTGGTCAGTCGCGTGCCGCAATCGGCACCGTATGTAGCGATGGCGTGTGAACAAATTGGCTGTCGCGTCGAACCGCCAAAGCGCGTGGAGTCGCTCGGTTTCGTCGGGGCAGATCTGGCTGCGGACCCGGCCCACAAAGGCTTGCTGATATTTACGACGATCTTGCGCAACACTGGCACGCGCACAGTGGCGTTTCCACACCTTGTTTTGTCGCTCGACGGGCTCGGCGGCGAATTAATCGTCCGTCGTGTTTTCACGCCGACTGAATTCGCACCGGCGACAGCCAATCTCGCGCACGGTCTCGACGGCGGCGCGGAGGTCGAAATCAAACTCTACCTTGACGCGAGTCAGGTCAACGTCGTGGGCTTCAAGGTTGATCACGCCTATCTTTAGGCTAGCCAAGCGTCATGACTGATCGCCGCGAAGTCAGGAATTTCGGATTACTACCGCTATGGATAGCTGGCGTATGCGTCGCTGTGATTATTTACGCGAGTCTGCAGCCATTCACCGGCTGGACGGATCCCGCTCCTGGCGGACGCTTCTTTCTGTTTCAGTGGAAGCAGCGTTGGATCGCCGCCGACGCAACGTTCAACGTTCTTGCCTACATGCCGCTAGGTTTTGCGCTAGTCATGGCGTGGCCATTGCGTTGGTCTGGATTGCGCGCTATTTTGGTGACGCTCGGATCGGCGCTGGTGCTTTCGCTTGCGATGGAGACCGCACAGATTTGGCTACCAACGCGTTACGCAAGCGTGTACGATGCCATCGCCAATATGATGGGAACGCTGATCGGCTCGGTGCTCGGTGTACTCGTCATCTCTTCACGATCAGTCGTAAGTTCCGCGCTTGCGTTGCGCGAAACGCTGGTAGTTCCGGGTGAGTCGGGTAACGTGAAACTCGTGTTGTTGCTGGTCTGGCTGCTGGCGCAGACCAACCCGGCGATTCCGCTGTTCGGTGCGACCTTCCACGCCGGCCAAAAGGATGCATTTGAACCCGCAGTGCTGGTAGTCGAACTCGTGCAATCAGCGTCCGCGCTGATCGGGATCGGCCTGTTTACCGACCTCATCATGCGCAAGCGCTGGATGGGCGGCATTGCGCTGGTGCTGGTCATCACATTGGCCATTGTGATGAAAACCGCCGCAGCCCAGGCCGTACTGACGCCCGTCGCCTGGGACGAATGGTTGCGTCCCGGGCACACGCTGGGCCTCGCCGTCGGCGCGTTTGCATTGATGGTGTTGTTCTGGTTGCCGCGCGCCGCGAAATCTGTCATTGCAGGCATAGCGTTGATTTCGAGCGTCATGGTGACGCTGCTGTTGCCCGATTTTGTTGAAGCGAAAGCGCCGCTATCTACGTTTAGCTGGAACTACGGGCATTTGCTGCATTTGAATGGCCTGACTCACACGATCGTGATTCTTTGGCCATTTTTGGCGACAATCGTGTTGTTGTGGCGGTTTACGTTGAGCCCGAGCAGTAGTGACACGGCCGCGTCAACAGAAGTCGGCGGCACCTAAGCGCGCTGAGTCCTCAGAGCAGGCGCCAAGGTTGCTGTGTCTGATGCATCGAACACCGCATCGGAAAATTGCATTGCTAGAGGTGACCTAAAATGAGCAATGACATCCGAACTCATTCCCGGTCCTTGTGGCGCACTGGAGGTCGCGTTTCAGCGCCCATCCGAGGAGCCAGCCGTCGCGCTGGCGCTCATTTGCCATCCTCATCCGCAGTTTGGCGGAACGATGGACAATAAAGTTGTGCAAACGCTCGCCAAGTCGTTTTACGAATTGGGTTTCGCCACGATGCGTTTTAATTTTCGCGGCGTTGGAAAGAGCGAAGGAAGCTTTGACGAGGGCATCGGCGAAACCGAAGACGCTGCCGCGGCGCTGGCTTGGGCGCAGACTCATTTGGGTGCGTCTGTGCCTTTAGTCGCAGCAGGATTTTCGTTCGGCTGTTTCGTGCAGACTCGTTTGCTTGCTCGCTCGCAACCAGATCAATTAGTGTTGATTGGCCCTGCTGTGAATAGATTCGAGATTCCTCACGTTCCGAAAGACACTGTGCTGATTCACGGCGAAGAGGATGACGTCGTGCCGCTCGCGGACGTGATGAACTGGGCGCGACCCCAGGGTCTACCGGTGACTGTGTTTCCCGGTGCGGGACACTTTTTTCACGGACGGCTGACTGAGTTGAAAACGGTGGTCAAGCGGTTTTGCCGCCGCTGAATCAATCCGCGCATCCCCTTAATTACGCGCTCATACCCGCCCATGCTCTGGATTAAATCGCTTCATATCATCTCCGTTATCACCTGGATGGCGGGGATTTTTTATCTGCCGCGACTCTTCGTTTATCACGTGCAGGCTAATGCCGAGGGCGATGCTCGTGGCGACGCGCGCTTCAAAATCATGGAGCGCAAATTGTTCTGGGGCATCATGACACCGAGCGCAGTGGCAACGATTGTGTTCGGAACATGGCTTTGGATGGGCTATGGCATTACGGGCAGCTGGTTGATGTGGAAGTTGTTGATTGTGCTTTTGCTCGTGGTGTTCCATGCGCTGTGCTGGC
>JBDSYI010000366.1:0-3227 GCA_039925745.1 Casimicrobium sp.
ATCTGCCAGCGGCAGCAGCGCCTTCAGATCCTTGTCGATCACCAGCATCGCGAGCTTCTCGGCTTTGAGTTTGCCAAGCGCGCGCCAGATGTCGGCGCGGACGAGCGGTGCCAGGCCCTCGGTGGCCCCATCGAAGACGAGCAAGCGCGGCTAAGTGTTTTTGCGAATGCGATCCGGTATATCGGTCGCATGATGAGTCCGTACGCGGGCACGCGATCCGCGAGCGCGAAAACCACATCAATATCGTGCTCAACGAGCACCAATAATTTGGGCGCTGCGGCGAGCGCCGTTGCGATCTCAAGTTGGTGTTGTTCATCATGTGCAAGCGAACCAACTTCTGCGTGATGCAAGTGACTCACGCCGACGCTTCCAGTGCGGCGTAAAACTGCACATCAACCGGAGCACGCAGTCTCTCTAGCTGCGACTGCGATTGCACTGCATTGATTGTCGGTTAAAAACAAACGCTTGCGTGATCGGCTCTAGCGTGTGCGGTCAGGAAAAGTCAGGTAGCGCTATGCCGGGCGACTCCGTGTGCTTGACAGTGCCTACGCGAGGGGCGCAAACTTAAAGTGTACAAACGTCGTCGCGGAGGTGTTTGTATGACAACGTTTCCGCATTCCGCTAAATGAACTGACAATGAACGTGCAAAGCAAATTCAGTCACACGGTGGCGGCGCGTTTTCGGAAACTGTGTCGGATACGCGCGTTCAGAGCTAGATTGTTAAGCGAACAAGTTTTGCAAGACCTGGTGGGTGCCCCGCGTCGCGCCTTTGCTCGTCTGGTCATCGGCGTGCTGATGCTAATAGTCGCGCCGACGATTGCCGCGCCAACCATTACTTTTGTAGCCGGTCCGCGCGGCGCTGCCAGCGATTCGACGATACTAGTTGGATCAGGTAATATTTTTATTACCTACGCTGCGGATCTGCGAGGTGATGGTCGTCGCGACCTCATTCTTGGCTTTGGCAATGCTCCGCCAATTATGCAAGTTACGCCGATGCGCATACTCAGACCTAACGCGTCAGGAACGGGAATGACGGACGTGACTCGACAACTGCTTGGAAACGGTGCCTTGCCGTCAATTCAACATCCGCGCGAGATTGTCACCGGCGACTTCAACGGCGACGGCAAGCAGGATATTTTTGTGGCTGCGCATGGCTTCGATGCCCCACCGTTTCCTGCTGAACGTAATGTGCTGTTGATTTCCAAGACCGATGGGACATATGCCAACCAGTCCAGCACATTGCCGTCAGCGCCTGATTTCTCGCACTCCACAACTGTCGGTGACGTGAATGGAGACGGGATACCCGACATCTTTGTTGGCAACCTCCCGTCGCCGCAAATCGCTTATTTTCTGATCGGAAATGGCGATGGATCATTCAAGCACGTCAGCGGCCTCATCCCGATTGACATAGCCACTCCGGGCGGTAGTACCTTTCTGGCCTCGCTGCTGGTCGATGTAGACGGCGACGGATTTCCCGATCTCGTGCTGGCTTCTTCGGGTGACGGGTTGGGTCGCAATGTCGTCCTTCTCAACGACGGAACCGGGGACTTCACCAAGCGCTCACGAACCTTGCTTCCTACAGGAGCATTCGGAACTACTGCAACGTCAAATGACATTCTGTCAATCGATATCAATGGTGATGGCCGTCCGGATTTGCTGGTGCTCTCTACGCAGTCGGGCCTATTGCAAGATCAAGGTGCGGCTGTTCAGGCCTTGATCAATCAGGGTGGAGGCGTATTTACCGATGAAACGCAATCAATATTGGGCGCTTCGGCCAGCCGTACAAACGGCATATGGTGGAACTTCTTGCGCGCTGCTGACATCAATGGCGACGGACTCGTGGACTTTTTTGCCACCGGTTCCCAGCGGATTTTGAATGGTCGCATCATCGACAGCGTCCCCATGATCTGGCTAAATAATGGCGACGGCACTTTTACCACCGTGAACAGCGCCATCTTTGCTGACATGCCCGGGAGATTGGAGGTTGTAGACGTTGACGGCGACGGTCAGCTTGATTTTGTCACGGGCAATCTCGACCTGGCAGGTGTCCTGCAGTACCAAAGTTATCTCAATCGCACACCGCGCACGGTTCCCAGTGAGCCGCTTATAGGCACGGCAATCGCAGGTGACGGCAAGGCATCTATTGCTTTCTCCAAACCACTGGGTGGCGGCGTGTCTCCGATTGCCATTTACACCGCAACATGCGGCACAGGGATGGTTGCAGCAAACATTGTCGCGTCTGGCAGCGCGTCGCCGATTACGGTCTCTGGCCTTACCAACGGCAAGCGCTATACGTGCACGCTGACTGCAACTAGCGCAGCTGGCAGGAGCTTGCCATCCGCTACAGTCACAGTCATGCCGGTTGCCGTGCTGCTACAGTCTGTAACGGTTGTCGAGTTCTATAACAAATCGCTGGATGCGTATTTCATCACGGGCCGCGCTGACGAACAAGCGACGCTTGATGGCCTGCAGGCGGCGTTTCAGCGAACAGGGATGACCTTTCAGGCTACCTCGCTGGCCACTGCCCCGTCGTCGTTGACAAAAATTTGTCGCTTCTACATAAGCGCGACGCAACCTTTTATCAGTTCACATTTTTATGGTCGACAGGGCGCGGACTGCGACGGCATCAGGGATCAAAATCTGCCCACCTTTGCTTGGGAAGGGTTTGATTTTGCTATTCAAACTACGGTCGATTCCTGCGTCGCGCCAATCTATCGCAGCTTTCGTGCTGCCGCCAACGACAAGACACCGAACCATCGTTACAGTGCGGGATTGCCAGATTATTCAATGCTTTCTGCCGCGGGTGTATTTGTGGGAGAGGGTTCCGTGTTTTGTGCGACCGCGTCGACACCGGTGACGCGCAATTCAACGAAGAGTTTGTTTGATCCGGCCAACGAACGATATCGCTAGTACATTGGATTGTTGCCAACGTCGAGATCGACTTTTGGCGAAAGCACTGAAACCGCGTCGCAGCAAATGCCGACCGCATGGGTAGCCTAACTAGCCGCGAAGCTACACGCCAATTAATGCATGCAAACGCTCTAGGTGAGATTGCAATTCCGCTGAGTTTCCAGCGATCACAACGCGGCCCTTTTCCAGCCCGGTGTGATGATCTGCCAGCGGCAGCAGCGCCTTCAGATCCTTGTCGATCACCAGCATCGCGAGCTTCTCGGCTTTGAGTTTGCCAAGCGCGCGCCAGATGTCGGCGCGGACGAGCGGTGCCAGGC
>JBDSYI010000367.1:0-13860 GCA_039925745.1 Casimicrobium sp.
TTAGCTCAGTCTCACAGTATAGAAGCCGTAACGCAATGTAGTCGGGCTGTGTGATTGCGATCCTTACGCTTCATTCGTCTGAATCTGCAGCCCCTCAACCTTGCCACGCGGGATTTTTCGCGCCGCAATGCTACGCGCGCGCAAAGTGGGTGACTACGTCAGCGTCGGCGGCGTCGAAGGCGCGGTCACCGAACTTGGGCGGTTCGGCACCACCGTTGTGTCCGGCGATAGCGGCACCAACATCATCGGCAACAACACAGTGTTTAGCGACACTATTAAAAACTAGTCCACGCAACTGCATCGCCACGTCGACAACGAGGGTCAAGTTCGCCCTCGGCGTGGACCTCAAAGAAGTTGTAACCCGGCTGCGTGGCGTGCTGCCGATGGGGCACAGCGTCCTTGCCGCGCCCGTCCCCGAAGTAGAAATTAGTAAGCTGCAAAGCGTTTGGCTGTAGATTTTCCAGGCTATTGGGTTTGCCGTGCCTAACGTGCCTACAGCGATGGCGGTGGCGCTCAATTGTTGCGATGACGGCAGGAATGGATCATGGCGCGGTGTTTGCGAGATCGGAGGCGTATCATTTATCAAAGCCTTTTAGTGTCGTACACAGTGCTTCGACGTCGACCAGCATCGCTGGTTCGATGCGATTGGCAAACGCGCGGCAACAATAGCATTTCAAAGCAAAGCAACATGATCAAAGGCAATGACCGCCCTGCAGTATTACGGCACGCCCTCACGCAAAGCGCGACGCTATGACCTGGTCAATTCTCGCGCGGGATGCCGAAGGGCGGCTTGGCGTAGCCATTGCCAGCCGCTTTTTTGCGGTGGGCGCCTTGTGCGTGCACATTCGGCGCGGAGTGGGCGCGCTATCCACTCAGGCGCTGATGAACCCACTTTACGGTCCCGCCGGACTTGCACTGCTGTCTGATGGTAAATCGGCGGCTGACACCATCGCGGCGCTGACAGCCGCTGACGCGGGAAGTGCGCAGCGCCAGCTACATGTGTTGCCGGCGTCAGGCCGGGCTGCGGCGCACACCGGTGCTGGATGCATCGAATGGTGCGGGCATCAGGTATTTGACGATTTCAGCGTTGCAGGCAATATGCTTGCAGGCCCCGAAGTGCTAGCGGCAACGGCACGTGCGTACAGCGACGCACACGCGTTGCCGATGGCAGAACGCCTGCTCGCCGCACTCGCCGCCGGCGAAGCTGCAGGCGGCGACAAGCGTGGCAAACAGGCTGCAGCGTTGCGTGTTTACGGGAATGAGGATTACCCCGAGATTGATCTGCGGGTTGATGATCATGAAGCGCCCATCATGGAATTGCAGCGCCTTTATCAAAAAAGTCTAGAGCGTTATCAGCCCTTTATCGCTTGTCTTGCTGGACGAAACGACCCGGTGGGTTTGACTGATCGAACCGAGATTGAGGCGCACATTGCTGCTTTTCACGCCGCGCGCGAGGGAGTCGCTTGATGTCAGCCTTGCTCGACGTCCGCAATTTGCGCACGCAATTCAACACAGATGACGGTGAATTTCCAGCCGTTGACGGGGTTAGCTTCGCGGTGGATGCTGGCAAGACACTTGCGATTGTTGGCGAGTCGGGTTGCGGCAAGAGTGTTACGGCTCTGTCCATCATGGGGCTGGTGCCAAACCCACCCGGCCGCATTAGCGGCGGCTCGATTCAATTCGAGGGTCAAGAGCTGGTCGGCGCCAAGCCGCGTGATATGCAGGACCTGCGCGGCAACGGGATGGCGATGATTTTTCAGGAACCGATGTCGTCGTTAAATCCGGTGTTCACGATCGGCGAGCAGATTGTTGAGGCGCTGTTGCGACATCGACCGCTTTCCCGTGCGCAGGCGACGGAGCGGGCCATCGCCATGTTGGCGAAGGTGCGCATTCCCGCGCCGGAGCAACGCTTTCACGAATATCCGCACAAGCTCTCGGGTGGCATGCGGCAGCGCGCCATGATCGCCATGGCGTTGGCGTGCGATCCAAGATTGCTGATCGCTGACGAACCGACAACCGCGCTTGACGTGACCATTCAGGCGCAAATTCTTGAGCTGATGCGTACTCTGCAACAGGAGACCGGCACGGCCATCATCCTCATCACTCACGATCTCGGCGTAGTGGCCGAGGTCGCCGACGAAGTGCTGGTGATGTACGCCGGTCGCGTCGTGGAGCGTGCGCCAGTGAGCGCGTTGTTCGAAACGCCGCAGCATCCGTACACCGTGGGCCTGCTCGGGTCGATTCCGCGCCTTGAAGTTGAGCGTGCGCGTCTCGCCTCAATTGAAGGGCAAGTGCCAAGCCCACTACGGCGCAGCGCGGGGTGTGGCTTTGCGGATCGTTGCCCGTTTGCCGACGCAAAGTGTCATGCCCAGGCTCCCGAGCTGCGCGAGGTGGGTGAGCAGCATCAGTCTGCCTGCTGGAAAGCACCGCTTGATCCGGACGTACTCATGGCGTCTCGCGTCGAAGTAGCACTGGCATGAGCACTCACGCGCCACTGCTGCGTGTTGAGCAGCTGGTTAAACACTTTCCAGTGCATCGTGGCGTTTTTAGTCGCGTGAGCGGCACCGTGCGCGCCGTTGACGGCGTTGACTTGCAGATCGCCGCCGGTGAGACGCTTGGCGTCGTCGGTGAATCCGGGTGCGGCAAGTCGACATTGGGTCGCTTGGTGCTGCGGTTGATCGAGGCCAGCAGCGGTCGCGTTGTGTTCGATGGGCAGGATCTCGCAGCGCTTGATGCGGCGGGACTACGTGCGCAACGCCGCGCGATGCAGATTATTTTTCAGGACCCGTATTCGTCGCTCAATCCGCGTATGACGGTCGGCCAGACGCTGGTTGAGCCGCTGATGCTGCACGGCCTGCACGCAGGCCGTCACGTAGAAAGAGTTGCTGAGCTTCTACACACCGTGGGTCTGGCGCCGGAGCACGCGCAGCGCTATCCACATGAGTTTTCCGGGGGGCAACGCCAACGCGTCGGGATTGCGCGAGCACTCGCGGCGGAGCCCAAGCTGATCGTTTGCGACGAAGCGGTTTCGGCGCTCGACGTGTCAGTGCAGGCGCAGGTCGTGAACCTGCTGCAGGATTTGCAGAAGCGATTTGGCATTGCATATTTGTTCATCGCCCACGACCTGGCGGTGGTTAAACATATTGCAACGCGCATCGCCGTGATGTATCTCGGCCGTATCGTTGAGATTGGCGAAAAGGAAGCGCTGTTCGCTACGCCTCGACATCCGTACACGCAGGCGCTGCTGTCGGCGATTCCGTTGCCCGAACCTGGCGTGCGACGTGAACGTGTTCTGGTGGCGGGCGATGTGCCGAGCCCGATGAATCCGCCAGCGGGCTGTCATTTCCACACGCGGTGCCAGTATGCGCAGGCCCTGTGCTCAGAGCGCGCGCCCGCGCTTGAGGCCGTTGGGCAACAATCGGTGGCCTGCCATTTCTGGCGCGAAATCCCGGTCGCTGCTGCATTGCCATCGCGAGCCATTCAGTCCACCGCGCAACGTCGTCTGGAGCGGTTGCAGTCAGCGTTTGTTTCGCCTCAAGCTGCACTCGATGTGCAGGGTTGATGCAACCATCATTTAATATTTTTCTGTGTTTAACCCGGAGCTCACAACCATGAAATTTCTGACTCGATCCGTTTTGCCAGCGCTTCTGCTGGGACTGATTCCATTGATTTCCACCGCGCAAACCTTGCGCGTCGGATTGGCTGAAGACCCAGACGTACTCGACCCGTCGCTCGCGCGCAGTTTCGTCGGTCGCGTGGTGTTCGCCGCACTCTGCGACAAGCTCTTTGATATCGACGAAAAACTGGAAATCGTGCCGCAACTGGCCACGTCATACGAATGGTCTGCCGATAGCAAGGCGTTGACGCTTAAGTTGCGTTCAGGAGTCACTTTTCACGACGGCGAGAAGTTTGATGCCGCAGCCGTGAAGTTCAACATTGAGCGTCACAAGACGCTGCCGGGTTCCAATCGGCGTGGTGAACTTGCCCCTGTAGCAACGGTTGACGTAGTGGACGCAATGACTGTGCGTTTGAACCTTTCAGCACCGTTTTCGCCGCTCCTCGCGCAGCTCGCAGATCGCGCGGGCATGATGGTGTCGCCAAAAGCGGCTCAGGCGGCAGGCGATAAATTCGGCACGAAACCCGTCTGCTCCGGGCCGTTCAAATTTGTAGAACGGGTCGCGCAGGACCGCATGGTGTTCGAACGCTTTCCGCAGTATTGGAACAAGGCTGCGATTCACTTTGACAAAGTGATCTACACGCCTATCCCCGACGCGACGGTGCGCCTCGCCAACCTCAAATCCGGACAGCTCGACTTCATTGAGCGCGTCAGCTCCAGCGACATGGAAAAACTTCAGGCCGACAAAAAATTGAAGACTTCGCGAATCACCGAGCTGGGCTATCAGGGCATCACCATCAATACAGGCAAGAGCGAACAGGCCAAGAAAAATCCGCTAGGGCGCGACGCTAAAGTGCGCGAGGCATTTGAGTTGTCGCTCGACCGTCAGGGTTTGGCGCAAGTGGTGATGGACAACGAAGCTACCGCAGGCAATCAGTGGGTACCGCCGGATAATTCGTTCTACGCAAAGGGTAGCCCAATCCCCAAGCGCGACATCGCTCGCGCCAAAGCCTTGCTGAAAGAAGCGGGTGAACCCAACCCCAGTTTCACACTGGTCGCGCCCACAACATCCGACGCGCAACGCCTCGCACAAGTCGTGCAGGCAATGGCGAAAGAGGCCGGTTTCGAAATCAAGATTCAGGCTGCTGAATTCGCGACGTCACTCAACATGGCGGACCGCGGTGACTTCGAGGCGTATGTTCTGGCGTGGAGCGGACGCGCCGATCCCGACGGCAATTTGTTTAGCTTCTATGGCTGCAAGCAACCGCTCAACTACAGCGGTTACTGTGATGCGGAGACCGACAAACTGCTTGCGCAGTCGCGAGAGTTGCGCGAGCCTGCTGCGCGCAAAAAAGTGTTCGAGCAAATAGCCGCGCGCGTGCTTAAAGCTCGTCCCATCATTTATGTTTATCACCGCAATTGGCTGTGGGCATACAACGCCAAATTGTCTGGCGTGCGCAACATTCCGGATGGACTGCTGCGTGTAACCGGCCTGAAACTCGCGCCTTGATGGTTGCGGCTCAAGCACCTATCGCGTAGTAAACAAATGTTCGAGTTTCTGGTCAAACGACTTGTCACCATAGTGCCAACGCTGGTACTGGTGTCGATGCTCATCTTCGGCTTGCAGCAACTGTTGCCCGGCGATCCAGCGAAGATACTGGCGGGCGAGGAGCAGGACCCCACCGTGGTGGCGTACTTGCGTGCAAAGCTACATCTGGATGAGCCATTGCCTGTTCGATATGGATACTGGGTCAGCGGCGTGGTGCGTGGCGATCTGGGCGAATCGATTCGTACGCAGCAACCTGTGCTGGAGCTCATCGCGCAGAAGCTGCCGGTCACGATTGAACTGGCGCTGCTCGCGATGACCATCGCACTATTGATCGGCATTCCCGCAGGTATCGTCTCGGCGGTCGGGCGCGGGTCGGCGTGGGACTACGCCGCCAATGTGTTTGCGCTATGGGGGCTGTCGACCCCTAACTTCTGGCTGGGCATTTTGATGATTTTGCTGTTCTCTGTACAACTCGGATGGCTACCGGCGTCGGGCTATGTGAGTCCATTTGAAGATCTCGGCGCGAACCTTGCCGCGATGATCATGCCAGCCTTTGTGTTGGGTAACGCGATTGCGGCAGTGCTCATGCGGCACACACGCAGCGCGATGTTGCAGGTGCTGTCGTCGGACTACGTGCGCACCGCGCGCGCCAAGGGGCTCAATGAGCGCACGGTTGTGCTCAAGCATGCGCTCCGCAACGCGCTAACGCCGATCATTACGCTGGGCGCGCTTGAGCTGGGCACGTTGCTGTCAGGCGCTGTACTGACCGAGCAGGTGTTCACTATTCCGGGCTTCGGCAAGCTCATTGTCGACTCGGTGTTCAACCGCGATTATTCGGTTGTGCAGGGTGTGGTGCTGGTAACAGCGACTGCCTATATCACGCTGAATCTGCTAGCTGATCTCGCCTATTTTTTGGTCAACCCCCGATTGCGCAGCTAGGTATGGCTACAGCTATTTTGCTACCGATTTCGCAGCCGCCCAAAGCTGAGGCGGGTCCCTGGCAACGCGCGTGGCGTCGCTTGCGTCGTCGCCGCGGTGCGCTGGTCGGACTTGTGGTCGTGCTCATCTTCATCATGCTCGCGCTGTTCGCTCCGTGGATTGCGCCAGCCGACCCCATCGCCACAAGTTGGGGCGCGATCCGCAAGGCACCGAGTGCTGTGCATTGGTTCGGCACCGACGAGCTGGGGCGCGACGTGCTTTCGCGCGTGATCTGGGGCACGCGCGCATCACTCCTCGCGGGTGTGGTTTCGGTTTCAATCTCGCTGT
Source organism: Casimicrobium sp. (assembly GCA_039925745.1). GTDB lineage: Bacteria > Pseudomonadota > Gammaproteobacteria > Burkholderiales > Casimicrobiaceae > Casimicrobium. The sequence goes on from JBDSYI010000367.1 coordinate 6,432, forward strand.
TGCTCGGCGTACCGATTGGCCTTGCGGCGGGTTTTCTTGGCGGCGTCGTCGACGGCGTAATTTCACGAATTACCGATGCATTTCTGGCCTGCCCATTTCTGATCCTTGCCATCGCCCTCGCCGCGTTCCTCGGCCCAAGTCTGACCAATGCAATGATCGCCATTGGTGTTTCGGCAACGCCCATTTTTGTGCGGCTGACCAGGGCTCAGGTGATCAACGTTGCCGTGGAGGACTATATCGAGGCGGCTCGCGCCGTAGGCAATTCACCGCTGCGCATTGCGCTGCGGCACGTGTTACCCAATATCACCGCCCCGGTGATCGTGCAGGCCACACTCGCCATCGCAGCCGCAGTCATCGCTGAAGCAAGCTTATCGTTTCTCGGCCTCGGCCAGCAACCGCCCGCGCCCAGTTGGGGCAGCATGCTCAACACCGCAAAAAACTACGTCGATCAGGCCCCGTGGATGGCTATCTGGCCTGGCTTATCAATTTTTTTGCTGGTGCTCGCGTTCAATCTGCTGGGCGATGGACTGCGCGATGCACTTGATCCGAGGCAGCGCTAGTGGCTGGCATTTGCAGCGCCGAAAGCCCTCGTTTCAGTTTGAGCGAGCCCCTGAGCGACACGCACAGGAAGGTCTCTTTCCCCATCGGGTAGTGCGTCGCTTACGTACGCGGCAGCTGCTTGCATCCTGTGTTGCAGACGCCGCTGCAGCCTGCCCTAAAGTGATTTGCCGTAAACCTCGTTGATTTGCTGGGTGACTCGTACAAACGTCGTGCACTTCGACAACGCCTTCAGCGTCCGAGCACCAACATAAGTGCAGGTCGAGCGCAACCCGCCCAGCACTTCCTGAACCGTCTGATCGACCGGTCCGCGCGCTTCTAGCGTGACCGCTTTGCCCTCAGACGCGCGATATTTCGCAACCCCGCCCGAATACTTTTGCATCGCGAGTTCGCTACTCATGCCGTAGAACTTGCGATAGGTTTTGCCGTCGGCTTTGTTGTGCACGATTTCGCCGCCGGATTCGTCGTGGGCGGCGAGCATGCCGCCGAGCATGACAAAGTCGGCGCCGCCTCCGAACGCTTTCGCGACGTCGCCAGGTACGGTGCAGCCGCCGTCGCCGCAGATGTGGCCGCCTAAGCCGTGCGCCGCGTCGGCGCATTCGATGATGGCGGAGAGTTGCGGATAACCGACGCCGGTCATCTTGCGTGTGGTGCAGACGCTGCCGGGGCCGATGCCGACTTTCACGATGTCAGCGCCGGCGAGGATCAGCGCTTCGGTGATGTCAGCGGTGACGACGTTGCCCGCCATGATGGTGGTTTTGGGATAGGCCTCGCGGAAGCGTTTGACGAAATCGATGAAGGTTTCGGTGTAGCCGTTGGCGACGTCGATGCAGACAAACTCAATCGCGTCGCCCGTCGCATTTTTCACGGCTTTAAATTTATCGAGATCGCTGTCGGTGATGCCGAGTGAGTAGAACGCGTACTGATGCACTGGGTGGTTGTTGTCGTTGAAGAAGGTGACGTAATCTTCAACTAAATAGTGCTTGTGCAGCGCGACATGCATGCGGTGTTTGGCCAGTGCGGCTGCCATTTCGAAGGTGCCGACGGTGTCCATGTTAGCGGCGATGATCGGTACGGTTTCGCTGTGGCGACCAGAGTGGCGATAGGTGTAATCACGCTTAAGTTCCACCTTGGCGCGCGAGCCGAGCGTGGAGCGCTTTGGGCGAAATAAAACGTCTTTGAAGTCAAGTTTCAATTCTTCTTCGATTCTCATCGTTTTTTCCTTATGTAGCCCGGATGCTTGCATCCAGGTTCCCGTAGAAATCCCTCGCGAAGCGATCCGATATTTCTCTTCGTGGCACTGGCTATCCCGGATTCGAGCATCCGGGTTACGGGGTTGGCTCGGCACAAAATTTGGACGTAAAAAAACGAGGTGTCGGCGAGCTATAAGTTCGGTGACAACCCCGTGGTTGCGATCAATTATAGGTTCGACTCGATAGACTACGCTTTATGTCAGAGATAAACACAATCCACACCAGCTACGCGCGCACAGCACTCGAAAACGCTGCTCGCGAATATCCTAATTTCATGATGCACTTTGTGCATGATGCGGCGGAGGCGCAAGCGTGCGAGCCGTCCGCTTTGCACCCCATATTCTTCGGCAGTTACGACTGGCATTCGTGTGTTCACATGCACTGGTCGATGGCGCGCCTTTTGAATGTGGGGGCCGAAGAGGCGCATTCCACTGCGATTGCGTCATGGTTCGACGAGCAGTTTGATGCTACGAAATCGGAAAAGGAAGTGGGGTACTTCGCGCGCGATGGCGCAGCGCATTGGCAGCGACCTTACGGCTGGGGCTGGCTGTTGAAGCTCTATTCGGAGCTCGCGGTCTGCGTCCATCCACATTCTGAAAAATGGCGCGCCGGGTTGCGTCCCCTGGCGGACTACCTGGCCGACGCGATGCTGCATCATCTGCAAACGGCGAATGCACCGGTGCGACACGGTGTGCATTCGAACACGTCATTCGCCATGATTCATGCGTTGCGCTACGCGACGACGGTCGGCGATATTGAGTTCATGGATGCAATCAAGGCTAAAGCGCGGCAATGGTTCGAAGCGGATCGCGACTATCGGCTGGCATACGATTTTTCGGGTGAGGATTTTTTGTCACCGGCGCTGACTGAGGCATTGCTGATGTCGCTGGTGTTGCCGATCAAAGAATTCTTGCCGTGGTTTGACGCGTTTCTGCCGGAGCTTAGAGCGGGCGACTTGCGCTGGCTAGAACCGGCCGTGGTGACCAACGAGCAGGATGCGAAACAGGTACATAACCACGGCCTGAACTTGTCGCGCGCCTGGTGCATGCGTGGGATCATGCAGATGCTCGTGCCCGGCGATGATCCGCGCTGGCAGCGATTTGGCATTCTGTCGCGTGATCATGTGATTGCGGCGCAAGCAGCGATTACAGGTGGTGAATACGTGAGCACGCACTGGCTGATTTCGTTTGCGTTGTTGGCGGAAACGGAGTGGCCCGCTTGAACTCTGGTGACATCGCGCTTGCGCTCATGGCGCTGATGATCTTGCTTTTGGTGATCATTATTGTGTTGATAGTCAGGCAAAAGGGAGCGCTCGTGCGCCGCATGAGCGGTGAGCTTGGCGGTCAGCTGGAGCAGAAACATCGCGCCATGATTGGTGACGTCGGCGGTATGTTCAATCAGGTGAGTGAACGTGTAGGGCGCGACTTGACGCTGGCCAACAGCGGCACGCGGGAGGTGATCGGCACACTGCAGGTGCAAGTCGTGCATTCGCTGTCGCTGCAGACTGAATCGTCGCTGAAACAACTCGCCCTGCTGCAACAAACGCTATCAACGCAGCAGGATTTGCTCAAGCGCGAAGTGCTCGAAGGCATGCTCGGAAAAATGGCCGAACAGACCCGCGCCAATCAGGAACTGCTGCAAAACACCTTGCGCTCGATGGGTGCGCAGATTACGCAACAGGCCGAGACGATGACGAAGACCGTCGATGGACGGTTGGAACAAATCAGCGGCAAAGTGAACGAAAGACTCGACGAAGGTTTCAAGAAAACCAACGAGACGTTCGCCAACGTGATGGCGCGACTTGCGGTGATTGACGAGGCGCAGAAAAAGATCGATAGCCTGACGACCAACGTGGTGAGCTTGCAGCAGGTGCTCTCTGACAAGTCGGCGCGTGGCGCGTTTGGCGAGGTGCAGTTAGAAGCTTTGGTGCGCGATACCTTGCCGCCCGATGTGTACGAATTTCAGGCGGCAGTGGGTAGTGGGCGAGAGAAGGCGGACTGCGTCCTTACGATGCCGGACGGTATGTCGAAGATGGCGATTGATTCGAAATTTCCGCTCTCGAACTATCGCGCATCAATTGATGCGACTCAGCCAGAAGCCGTGCGCAATGTAGCAAGAAAGCAGTTTGCGACCGACGTCAAGAAGCACGTCAATGACATCGCAAGCAAATACATTCAGCCCGGCGCGGGTGCTGATTCAGCAGTGATGTTCATCCCGTCTGAAGCGGTGTTTGCCGAGATTGTTGGCAATCATTCTGACATCGTCGCGCAGGCGCAGGCGCAGCGTGTTTGGCTCACATCACCAACCAATTTGATGGCCGTGCTGCACACGGTGCGCGCAGTCATTCGCGATGCCGAGATGCGCAAACAGGCGGCGGTGATCAAGAATGAATTGGGCAAACTGGGCGGCGACTTTGGGCGCTTTCAGGAGCGCATGGACAAGCTCGCGACGCACATTAAACAAGCGCATGATGACGCCGAGCAGGTGCAGATTTCCAGCCGCAAAATCAGCGGACATTTTGAGCGAATCAAGTCGGTGGAGATCGAGACACCAGTCGCGGCTGCGGCAATTTTGCCCCCGTCGCCCTAACACCCCCACAAGGGGGAGGCGACTGATGATGTTTGACTGGCTAAAAAGCAAACGCCGCGAACGTGCGCTAACGACGTACGCGCTGCCCGACGACGAGTGGCGCGCTGCCCTTCACGAACTGCCTTTCCTCGATCACTACGCGCCAGAAGCCCTCGCGCGCCTGCGCGACTTGACCACGCTCTTCCTCGTCGAAAAAAGCATCGTTAGCGGTGCGACATCCGGCGAGCACCTCCTCGAAGTCACGCCGCACATGCGCATCATGATCGGCGTGCAGGCGTGCCTCTTGATTCTGGGGCATGGCGCGACGGTCGCGGAGGCGATGGGTGACTACGATGGGTGGGAAAACGTGGTGGTTTATCCCGGTGATTTTCCGCGCACTTATGATTTCGAGGACGAGGCGGGTGTGGTTCACAGGCTCGATGAACCGATTGCCGGAGAGAGCTGGGAGGGCGGCCCGGTGCTGCTGTCGTGGCCGGCAGTGGAGGCGGGATACGAAGAGACGGGTATGGCGCTGGTGATCCACGAGTTCGCGCACAAGATCGACATGTTGGACGGCGAGGTGAATGGGTTGCCGCCGCTACCAGTCAGCGCGCGCGCCGCGTTTGGTGAAGCGATTGTCACGGCCTACACTCATTTTTGTGGCTGCGTGGACCGCAATCTGGACACTGCGATTGATCCCTATGCTGCCGAGTCAATCGATGAGTTTTTCGCGGTCACCTGCGAGGTGTATTTCGCGGAACCGAAATTGTTGTTGTTTGAGTATCCGACGTACTTTGCGCAGTTGCTGTCGTACTTTCGGGTGGATCCAATTGCTGGTAGATTTATGGATAAAAAGTAGATATGGCTTTTGCGTGAAAGTGCCAATACACAGGGGCTGGGCGCGATAAAGTCGACAAGTCGAGTTCAGCTATAAATTTCAGCTAGCCCTTGTGAAATAAGGCATTCATAGGAAAGCTGATTGGCCGTGGCGCACCGATGAATCGAGACGTTAACCCCGCGCGTCATTTACCTGCTCATTAAACTCAGCCATGCTGATTGCTGTGCCCACCTCACGCGGCAACGCGTCGCGCACCGAGAACACCCCAAGCAATTTTCCGTGGGCGCCCATAATCGGCAAGTGCCGAAAGCCGCGCTCAATCATGATGAGTACCGCGTCCGAAACCAGCGTTTCCGGCGTAATGGTGTGCGGATTTTTTGTCATCACGTCCGACACCAGCGTCTTCTCCGGACTCAGTGCCTTCGCCAGCACGCGTGTCATGAGGTCGCGCTCGGTGACGATGCCGAGCAGTTTCCCCGGTGTGTCGACGATCAGGACGCTGCCGCAGTTAGCGCCGGTCATCATGCACGCCGCCTCCCACACGGTCGCCTGCGGCCCAAGGCTGACCACGTGCTTCTGTGACATGGACTGAAAGACGGTACGTTCTTTCATAATGAACCTTTCAAATGGCGATTGGCGTTGCCGATTCGCAATTAACGCATTGACGCGTTGAGTTTTTCGAGTGCGCCCGAACCAGGGCAAAGTTGCGCTGCGCTCATTGCGTTAAGCGGCAACTCGCTCGTGTTGAGTGACGTATGCAAATCGGTCGCCATCGGATCAACGTAGAGCAGACCGGTGACAATTTCGCCGCGTGAATGGTGCGTTTGCATGTAGTTCATCGCGCGGTTGCGATCGGTGGGATCGTAGTCAGACAAGAGTTTGCGCAGCCGCAACATCGATCCATCGTGCTGCTGAACTTCAATGACTTCGCCAGGCTCGTACATCGCCGTGATTTCGTTGCGGTCACTAATGAAATCAATGCGGCTCACGGCCTCGTTGTGCTCGCGCACATAGTCGTAGCTTTTCGTGCTGCCGCCGTGATTGTTGAACGTGACGCAGGGGCTGATCACGTCGATGAATGCAGCGCCGCCGTGCGCCATAGCGCCCTTAATCAGCGGCACCAGTTGCGCCTTATCACCCGAGAAACTACGTGCGACATAAGTGGCGCCGAGTTGCAATGCGAGCCCGACCAGATCGACTGGGCTGTCGCTGTTGATGACGCCCTTCTTGCTTTTCGATCCGCGATCAGCCGTCGCCGAGAACTGCCCTTTAGTGAGTCCATAAACGCCGTTGTTCTCGACGATATAGGCCATCCGCACGCCGCGACGCATCGCGTGGGCGAACTGTCCGAGACCGATGGAGGCCGAGTCGCCGTCGCCCGATACCCCGAGATAGAGCAGATCGCGATTGGCGAGGTTGGCTCCGGTCAGCGCCGAGGGCATACGCCCGTGAACAGTGTTGAAGCCGTGCGATGCACCGAGAAAATAATCCGGCGTTTTCGAGCTGCACCCGATACCAGACAATTTGGCGACACGGTGCGGCTCAATATCCAGTTCCCAGCACGCCTGAATCACGGCGGCGGAAATCGAATCGTGCCCGCAACCGGCGCAGAGCGTGGAAACGCGCCCTTCATAGTCGCGTCGCGTGTAGCCAACGTTGTTTTTTGTTAGCGTCGGATGATGCAGCCGTGGCTTGGTGATGTAGGTCATGCAGCCTCCTTGTGCAGAGGTTGCGCAATGACTGCCGGTTGAAGATGCTCGCGAATTGCTTTTGCGATGAATCGCGCCGTAATCGGCGTGCCGTCATAGTGCAACACCTTAACAAGTTGCTTCGGACTCACATCGAGTTCGTTTACCAGCATCGAACGCATTTGCGCGTCGCGGTTCTGTTCCACGACAAACACTTTGTCATGTCGCGCGATGAAATCATCAACCGATTGCGGAAACGGAAAGGCGCAAAGCCGCAGCGCGTTCAGATGGATGTCTGCTTCCTCCAGCACGTCCAGCGCCTCGCGCATCGCGGGTGAAGTTGAGCCAAAATAAATCACGCCGATGGATGTTTTTTTCGCAGCGTTGCGCAATATGGGCTGCGGCACCATATCAGCCGCAGTCTTGAACTTGCGTAGCAATCTTTCCATGTTGTAGATATAGTCCGGGCCTCGCTCCGAGTAGCGTGCATACGGATCGCGCGTCGTGCCACGCGTAAAAAATGA
>JBDSYI010000368.1:0-2722 GCA_039925745.1 Casimicrobium sp.
CGACGCCGACGCCAACGGGTGCTGGCAGCACAGTCGAACATCAGCGTCCGACGCCGATGGACTATTCGCCAGCGCGAATGTCGTGATGGCTTCAGGACACAAGGCGAGCACGATCATTTGACTTTGCCTGCACGGTGTGGCTTTTCGATAAAAGTGGCGTTTCACTGGGGCTAGCCGCTTATTTATTTAATACTCGACATTTGTATTTATTGGCGTTCAGCCCCCTAATAGCGGTTGTTTCATGAAAAAGCTGTTTGTGTAGAAGCGCGTTCACAGTGGTTCGTCCAGTGCCGTGCGATCTCCTGGGATGAAGCTTTGATCTCTTCTAAATGTCTGGCGTAACGCACATCGCCATCAAAGCATCGTCCTGACGTCGAAATGGCACGGCTTCCTACAGCGCATCGGCCACCTGCGCGCCATAATCCATGGAATAACTTTAGAAAGCTTCTCCATGCACCGATGCCTTGCGCTGCCCAGCGATAGTTTTATTTCGCGTTTGCTAGCGGTAGGATTCGGCTGCGCCGTATTGCTTACGGCCGATGCTGTGTTTGCCAAGACAGCAGCCGGCCCGGCCGTCAAATCGTCCTCGAATGCGGCGCTCGACGTTGACGCTTTCAACACCGCGAACGACAGTCCTTTGCTGCGCAGCGGGAGCAAAGGTGCTGCCGTCGCCCGTGCGCAGATTCTGCTCGACCGCGCATGGTTTTCCTGCGGCGAGACTGATGGGCGCTTTGCGGCCAACATGCAGCGCATGGTGCGCGCGTACCAGACAGCGCGCGGGCTTCAGCCGACAGGAACGGTCACAAAAGACACCTGGAAATCGCTGCGCGAAGACAGTGCGCCGCTGCTTGTGCGCTACACCGTAACGGAGAAGGATGCAGCAGGTCCGTTCGAAAAAACGCCCGCCGACATCGGTGAGCGCGCCAAACTGAAGGCGCTGGTCTTTGAATCGCTTGATGAAGCACTGGCCGAGAGATTTCACACCAGCATTGCCTACCTGCGGCAACTCAACCACGGCCACAAGGTGCAGGCGGGCCAGGAGATCGTGGTGCCAAATGTGTCCGGGAGCAGCGCACCGTTAAAGGCGGCATCCATCGAGATCGGCAAGGCAGAGCGAGTGCTGTATGTGCTTGATGCCCAAAAACGTCCCGTGGCAGGATTTCCGATCAGCATTGGCAACGAGAACAATGACCCTTTGCCGGTCGGCACAATGGCAATCAAGAACGAAGTGAAGAATCCGAGCTTCACTTACGACCCCAAGTTGCTGAAGAGCGCGCCGAAAGACGCGCCAAAGGTTGACATCGCGCCAGGACCGAACAACCCCGTCGGCAGTATGTGGCTCGGGCTCACCAAGCCGCACTGGGGCATCCACGGCACGCCAAATCCTGCCAACGTCGGACACTCCGAAACCAACGGCTGCATCCACATGACCAATTGGGACGCCGAGCGCCTGTCGACCCTGGTGAAGGCCGGATTCAAGGTCGTGGTCAGACCGTGAAGCCAACCGCGGCCACCTGGATTTGGGGTTCCGCACTCGCATGGTGTGTGCTGTTTCTATTTGTTGCCGCAGTAGCTAACGAGCTTTCGTCGAAATCCGCTGCCGCCGGGCCAGTGGCGCCGGTCACTCAGTCGGGTGCACGGTCTGTGCTCGTCGCGCGCTCGAAGCAACCCGCAGACGCGGGCGCATCTCCGTCACCATCGGTTGCCGTGGCTAGCGGCGCAACCGATGATGTGTTGCGCCTGCGCGCGCGCGGCCTGACGCTACCGGTGTCCGCAAAAAGCGCCGCGCAGCTGACTGACAGCTATACCCAGCGTCGTTCGAGCGGCACAACCCACGAAGCGCTGGATATCATGGCACCTCGCGGCACCCCGGTGCTGGCGGTCGAGGAGGGTCGTGTCGTCAAACTGTTTTCTAGCAAGCAGGGTGGCATTACGCTCTATCAGTTCGATACTGATGCCACGTACGTGTACTACTACGCGCACCTTGACCGCTATGCTGAGGGAATCCTGGAAGGCGACACCGTACTGAAGGGGCAGATCATCGGCTATGTAGGGAGTACCGGTAACGCAGCGCCCGACGCGCCGCACTTGCATTTCGCCATCTCTCGCCTGGGGCCAGAGCGACAGTGGTGGCGCGGTACTCCGATAAACCCGTTTCTGATCTGGCGAAACGCACAGCCGTGAGCATTGCCTACGCGCAGCGATGTACCTGTCGCGACAAGCGGGCGTCGCCCGATCAGCGGGTAGACTCCACAAATGATGGCTAAGTCGTGGCGAACCAAAATGCTCGGCACAGCCGCCGGGCACGTACTGAAACATCCCGGATCATTTGCCTGGGGCACGTTGAAGGCATTTCGTGCCAATCAGGGATTACTGCTGGCCGGAGCTGTAGCGTATTACGCGCTGCTGTCGATTGTTCCGTTACTGATTCTGTCGGTTATTGCGTTGTCGAATGTGATCGACCAGCACCAGTTACTGAGCACGATCGGGCGCTATCTCGAATGGTTGGTCCCGGGCCAGTCGAAATCGATCATTAACGAGCTCGGCAACTTCCTGGCCAATCGAGGCACGGTCGGCTGGATCTTGTTCGCGACCATGCTGTTCTTCAGCACGCTCGCTTTCACCGTCCTCGAAAACGCGATGTCGGTGATCTTTGTGCACCGCGTTGCGATTCGCCGTCGGCGTTATTTCGTCTCCGCTCTGCTGCCCTACGCCTACATTT
>JBDSYI010000369.1:0-10012 GCA_039925745.1 Casimicrobium sp.
GCCATCGCGGAACGTCAGGCACAACGAATGCCGCTCCGCGATAGACGCGGATAGTGGTGTTGCCATCGGCACATCGTAAACATATCGACTGTGTCGGCTCAACACTGGCCAGTTGTTGCAACCACTCGCGCAGTGGCTCCGAACCCGGAACGTCAACGCTCGACGTCGCGAGCCAATAGCGCAACACGTTGGCTCTGCGTGGGCGCGATAACGCGTTGAAATCCGCCAACTGTAAGGCGGCATTCGCAACACACTGGGCGGCATCAATAGCAGCTAAATCTTTAAGCAGTGTCGCCGCGTCCGCCTGGTGCGCGGCAGCGCGGGACAGCGTGACTTCCGCCGACGGAAACGCCCGAACCAATTCGGGCCACACTTGAGCGCGCAGCCGATTTCGCGCGAATCGCACGTCAGCGTTACTCTCATCGTCTACCCACGTTAGCGCATGCGACGTCGCATAGGCCATGATGGCCGCTTTTGGTACACCGAGCAAAGGACGTGCGTAGCGGCCCGCCGAACCGGGCATCGCGGCAAGGCCGGGTGCGCCCGAGCCACGCAAAAGTTGCAGCAAAACCGTTTCCGCCTGATCGCGCGCGTGGTGCGCAAGCAGTACGATTTGCGCATCAACTTGATCGAGCGAATCGTAGCGCGCACTTCGTGCCGCAGCTTCGATGCCCGCCGGGGATTTGCGGTCGACCTGAACGCGATCAACGGTGACCGGCACATTCAGCGACGAACAGATCAATTCGCACTGCGCAACCCACGAATCTGCATTCGGGCTTAGCCCGTGATGAACGTGATGCGCGACCAAAGTCCACGGCGAATCCAGCGAGTTTCGTTGCGCCGCAACCGCGTGCAACAACACCACAGAATCCACGCCGCCCGAAAGCGCAACGCAAACCCGCATCTCTGCCGTCCAAGACGCCGCGGCGCGCTTGACGGCCTCGATAACCGCCGCGTCGTTGCCGCTAATCTGGAGCTTTGAACGCGCCATAGTCCGCCAATCGCTCACGCCGCATCGACAGGCGCTTGTCAGGCGTGAGCGCGGCGAGGCGGGCGAGTTCTTCGACCAGCACTTTCTTCAAATTGCCCATCATCGTCACCGGGTCGCGATGCGCGCCACCCGCAGGCTCTGGCACGATGTGATCGATCAGGCGCAAGGACTTGAGGCGCTGCGCGGTAATACCCATGTTTTCGGCCGCCTCAGGCGCGCGCTCGGCGCTCTTCCACAAAATCGAAGCGCAACCTTCCGGAGAGATCACCGAATAGGTGGCGAATTGCAGCATGATGGTCACGTCACCCACCGCAATAGCCAGTGCGCCGCCCGAACCGCCTTCACCGATGACGGTGACGATGATCGGGCTCTTGATCTGCGCCATCTCGAACAGATTGCGACCAATCGCTTCGGACTGTCCACGCTCCTCCGCACCGACGCCAGGGTAGGCACCGGGCGTGTCGATAAAGGTGAAAATTGGCAAGCCAAACTTGTCGGCCATTTTCATCAGACGCAGTGCTTTGCGATAACCTTCGGGACGTGGCATGCCCCAGTTGCGCAAGACTTTTTCTTTGGTGTCACGACCTTTTTGATGGCCGATCACCATGCAGCTTTGGCCGTCAAATTTGGCCAATCCGCCGACGATTGCCGCGTCGTCGGCGTAGGTGCGATCACCGTGCAATTCCACGAATTCGGTAAACAAGCCGCTGGCGTAATCAAGCGTGTAAGGGCGTTGTGCATGGCGCGCGACCTGTGCGACTTGCCACGGCGTCAGCTTGGAATAAATTGCCTTGTTGAGATCACCGAGCTTGCGTGTTAGTTTTTTAAGCTCGTCGGACACGTCGAGTTGATCGACGCCATGATGCAGCTCGCGGAGTTCATCAATTTTTGATTGCAACTCGGCGAGGGGCTGCTCGAAATCAAGATAGATTTGTTTTGCCATGCCCGGAATTGTAGGCGGGTAAGGCTAACGCGTAGGATTCGTCAGTTTTAGCGGTCGCGCGGGGCAAGAATGCCGTTTTCTTTGCTATCGGGCAGCGGTGCGAATCGCGCCACCAGCATCATGAGCCCGGCAAAAATCATGAGTACCGGAATGATTAACCGCGAACGCCAGCCGAGGTCGAAATAGCCGTACCAGCCGATGCCCATCGCGATCAGCACCGGCCCCGCGACCAGCGATTTTTTTGTCAGGCCGTCAAGCATCATGATCGCCACGCCTGCAACGACCAGCGCAATGGCAACGAGTGTGTTCCAGTCGGGAATCCAGCCATAGTTCCAGCCCAGCATGGCGAGACCGCCTGCAATCAGTACGACCGGTAAGGTTGCGTCGCGCATCGAGTATTCCTTTGAGGAAGATGTTGGGAACGCCCTGATTTTGGTGGTTTCCAGCGAGACGCGCAAATGCGAAGTAAAAGTTGCAGGATTCGAGACTTAAGGTTGTAGCGCTTGCGAGTTGCTTGCAAGTTGCGAGCGGCGTCCCCAATTCAGCCCTACAGGTGCGTGGCTGGTCCTCGCCTGAACTTCGTCGCGTCAACACTGCTCTCTATATTCATGAAATCAATCTGTACTGCTTCGCGCCCGGCTTATCGGCATCGACGCTGGGCAGCGCTGGCCGCGGGCCTGCTCACGGCGATGGGCGCCACCAGCGCGATGTGTCAAGGATTAGCAAGCCTACCCGCAGCCAACGCGCCCATCAGGGCGGCGAATCTGGAGCTGGCGCGCAGCGACGCGTTCAGCACCATTGACTTGCTGTGGAACGATGCCAGTCGACAGCGCGACATCCCCGTGCGACTTTACTGGCCTGCGACTGCGAGCCCGTCGGCCACCGTTCCATTGGTTGTTTTCTCGCACGGCTTGGGTGGCAGCAAAAACGGCTACTCGTATCTTGGTAAGTATTGGGCAAGCCTCGGCTTCGCCAGCCTGCACGTTCAGCATGCGGGCAGTGACCGCGCGGTGTGGGGCGGCAATATTTTCTCGCTCGTGAGTAATGTCGTTGCGGCGGCCAGCGAAGCGAACGCGATGGATCGTGCGAAGGACGTTTCGTTCACAATTACATCGATCCTTGCTTCGAAAGACTTTGGCCCATCGATCCAGGCTAACGCGATTGCCGTCGCCGGGCATTCGTACGGCGCAAACACCGCGCTATTAGTCGGTGGCGCAACGGTTGAACGCGGCGGCCAAACGTTGTCGTTTCGTGATGATCGAGTCAAGGCGCTGATCCTGATTTCCGCGCCGCCGTTTGTCGGCGAGGGCGACATGGTCCACGTGCTCGGACCGATCAAGGTGCCGACGCTACATGTGACGGGGACCGATGACGTGATTCGGGTGCCGGGCTATTACTCCGATCTCGCTGATCGCATCAAAGTGTTTGATGCGGTGCACGCGCCGGACAAAGTGCTGACAGTGTTTAAGGGCGCCACACACAGCATTTTCACGGACCGCACCGGCCCCGCCGGGGTTGAGCTCAATTCAGTAGTCAAGCGGGCCACTCGCGAACTCTCTGGCGTATTTCTGAAGAGTGTTTTAAGCAATGCGCCGGGTAAGGTGGTTGACGATTGGCTCAGCGCCCAAAAGGCGCTACTAGATCGCTACAGCGGTGCGGTTCGTGGCGGGAAAGGTTAGCGCGAACGACCTTACAGCTTTTTGCTGAAAGCACGTCTATGCAGGGGCAATATTTGAAATATGACATATCTCGATTATTAGATAAATGTCGCTGTAGCCCTTATTAAATAAAGACTTGAGAATAAAGTTGTTCGCAGGCGGGGGCTTTTATTGACTTAGCCTTAAACGTCAAATTCTGAGCGCCGCGATTTGAGTTCGTCCATCGCGGCTTGACCGCGGAGCGCGCGTAATTGCAAGACGCGAGATTCTTCTTCGAAGTGCCAATAGCCGACGGCGAAATTCTGAAAATGGCGTCCCGCGATGAAACCCTCATGCAGCCGGGTCACGCCAAAATGCCGCTTGTCGCTCTCGATCCGTCCCATCAACGCCATGACAGCAGCGGGCTCGCCTTCCAGTACCTGGACAAAGTGCTCGCCATCGAAAAGCAGTAGCCCCGTAATTCCATTTGATTTGTTACGCGCCCTCGCTTGCACCAGGATTTCGCCGATACTGGCGGAGGAGGTGACTGGGGATAGTTCGCTGATGTACAGCAGTTCGTAGAGATGCACAGAACACAACGCCTGAAAAATTTTTCAGCAATGTAGCGGCCAATTGCACTGACGCCTACATCAAAAGTTATAGTGGACACCTATGCCTAAATTGCGCCAACTTGCCAATCGTCCCGACTGCCCGCCGGCGTGCACGCAATGTGAGCTGCGCAAGTCCGACGCGTTCTCGCCTGTGAATGTCGGGCAGTTGCGCTACATCGAGGCGATGCGTAGTGATCGTGCGGGTTATTCAGCGGGTAGCCAGATCAAGCTTGAAAATCAGCGGGCCAAGGCACTGTTTACGGTGTATTCCGGCTGGGCGTTTCGCTTCAAATCACTGTCCGACGGTCGTCGCCAGATACTCAATTTTCTGTTACCCGGTGATTTGATTGGTCTGCAGGAGCAATTTTCGGACGGACCTTCGCATGGCGTTGATGCCATTACTGACGTGACGCTGTGTGTGTTTCCGCTCGAGAAGCTGTGGGACTTGTATCGCGATCATTCGAACCTTGCGTACAGTGTGACCTGGCTGGCCGCCCGTGAAGAAATAAACGTTGACGAGAACCTGCTGAGTACCGGGCGGCGCAATGCGTCGGAGCGCATCGCTGCGCTACTGCTTAGCCTGCATCGCCGGGCGACTCATCTGGGGCTCGCGGATATTCATGACCGCGGCTCCATTGCATTTCCGCTGACGCAATCGCACATCGCTGATGCGCTGGGTTTGTCGCTTATCCACACCAATCGATCGTTGCGCAAGCTACATCGTGCGGGCCTGCATCTCATCGAAGCGGGTCGATTGGTGATTCTCAATCCGAAAGCGTTGGAGCGGCTGTCGGAGTATTACGATCAACCCACGCGGCAAGTCCCCCTGATCTAAGGCGAATGTTTCACCGCATAGCGTGGCTGACGCGGGCCCGCAGTCTGTAGGCATTCGCCCACACACACTCGCTCTGTCGTATGACATACAGTCTCACGATGAAAATCTAGCCTTACCTCCATCGTGCACTTGGCGAATTGCTAAGTCATGTGCGAGCTACTACTGTCAGGAGTTTGTTGGAAACCCGGTTCCATGCATCGTGAGTCCAGCCGAATGGTCGGTCCATAGCATCACTGCGCTGCCGGAAGTTATTGAAAGCGCGTTGCCCCCGGGTTAGTTTCGGTCCGTTGTACGGCTCGTCAGTCCACTACGTTCTTATCGTTAATCAATCTACTTTTTCTACAAGGAATTACTCATGAAATTTCAACTGATCCCAACCTTGGCCGTTCTCGCCATGGCCATTGCCGTTCCAGCTCAGGCATTGACCAAAACAGAATACAAAGCTGCCGGCCAAACCCTCGATGGCGACCGCAAGGCGGCTATCACAGCGTGCTCGGCCACTAAAGGAAACGAGAAATCTGTTTGTGTCATGGAGGCCAAAGGCAAGTACGAAATCGCTAATGCCGAATTGGACGCAAAGTACAAGCCCAGCGCTAAAGCAGATCGTAAAGTCCGTGACAAACGCGCTGACGTTGCCTATGACATCGCTAAAGCAAAATGTAGTGAGCTGACTGGCAATCCAAAAGACGTCTGCGTGAAGGAAGCGAAATCTACGAAGGTCGCCGCGAAGGCAGACGCTAAGGTGGCGAAAGTTGCTTCCGAAGCAAAATCGACCAGCTCGAAGAAAGTGACTGAAGCGCGCAAAGACGCAATGGAAGACAAATCTGATGCCGCATACGCCGCTGCCAAACAGCGTTGCGACGCGCTTGCGGGTGATGCGAAAACGGGATGTTTGAACGAGGCGAAAGCCAAATTTGGCAAGAGCTAAGTACTAAACTCAAATACCAAGCGCTAATGCGTGTAGGGCGTTGCGTCGAATCGACGTAGCGCCCTTTTTAATTTTCAGCCTAGTAAGGCTTCACCTTTAAACTCGCCTGGGTGTTAGCAGTAGATAGGCGAACCAGACCGTGATGAAATCCCGTCCCCCTCCCTTGTCAGAGTATCGCGTTGAGAGTGCGTTGTTGCACCAGCACAAACGCTTCGACAGAGGTGTCGCGACGTTGCGCGTCGTGTGGGCTGCGTTGCTGGGCTGGATGGATGACCGCTGTAGCTCTCTTGCCGCTGCGTTGGCCTTCTACGCGTTGTTTTCGTTGGCTCCGATGCTGCTTGTCATTGTGTCGATTGCCGGGTATTTGTTCGGCGCCGAAGCAACAACGGGCCAGCTCTACGGTCAGTTGCGCAGCGTCTTTGGGCCTGAAGCCGCTACCTTCGTGCAATTCGCGGTTGAAAGCGCATGGAAGTCGCGCGCATCGACCAGCGCAACGATTTTTTCGGTCATCGCGATCATTGTTGGCGCGTCAGTCACCTTCGCCGAGTTGAAAGTTTCACTCAACACCGTTTTTCGCTCGCGCGCCGCCGCGGACATTCCGTTGCTGTTGTCGACGTGGACGCTGGTGAAAGCACGGGTACTCTCGTTCGCACTGGTGACGGGGCTCGCGTTTCTGTTGATCATTTCATTGGTACTCGATGCCGGGGTCGCTGCCCTTCAGCACTTCGTGATTCAAGACATGCAATTTGCCGTGATTTTTCAGGTGCTCGAAAAATCCGTCAGTCTGGTGCTCCTGACGTTCATGTTTGCAGTGTTGTTGCAGGTGCTTCCGGACACCCACGTGCCGGTGCGCGCAGCGGCGCTTGGCGGGGCCTGCGCATCGATCCTGTTCGTGCTCGGTAAGAGCCTTTTCGCGCTGTATTTGACCAGTATTGGCACCACTGATGTGTTCGGCGCCGCCGGCAGCCTCGCGGTGGTTTTGATGTGGCTGTTTTACTCGTCGGCAGTCTTTCTATTCGGTGCAGAAATCGCACGCGAAGTCAGTATTCGAATCAATGGCAGCGATGCTGTTCCGACTCAGGGAACTTCAATCAGCGCAGCGACGAAACGGTGATCGTAGGTGCCGGACTACACGGTTTTCCGCCGCTGTCTCAGTGCGCCACTTGCCGGCAACGGCTACAGTCATGGCTACTGAATCAAGGCTTAAAAAGGCAGCAAAAAATGTTGAATAGTGACCAAATGACGGGTATGCAGCAACAAGTGACCGGACTGGTTTGGCAAACCGTGGGCGCCATGGTTGGAAACTCCAATTGGGTCCTCAAAGGCCGTGCGTTGCGAGTGCGCGGATATCTGCGATCACGCTTGGGTAGCGCGCTTCAATCCGGCCAACGTCGGATGCGCGAATTGCGGTTGGATCGTGGCGTTTCGCTGACGGGCCGCGCGTCCTAGTGAGTGTAGAAACCAGTGCAAACGACTACGCGGCGCTGGAAAAACTCTGGCAGGTGAGGTCGCCGCAGCCGCGCTTGCCCCTGCCAGTGCCACTGCGATTTGACGTTGATTGCTCTCTGCAGTATGAACTCGATGACGTCTGCCACTTCATTTTTCAGATTGAAGCGATTGACCTTCCCGAACAGCGCATCATTGCGGAGCGGCTGACGTTGCAGCCCGCCATACACATGCGATCGTTCAGTCATGAGCCAACCGGTAATCGGCTGATGCGTGGCGACGTTCCTGCTGGCTTCCTACACGTGCGCTATCAGGCCACGATTGACGTTACACCGCCGACGTACGACACAAACAAGTTGCCCGAGTCGTCTGTCTCGCAAATTCCGTCTGAGTTCGTTCATCTGCTAGCGCCCACGCGTTACTGCGAATCCGATTTGCTAGCCGCTGCCGCGCAAAATATGTTCGGCAAGCTTCCCCCGGGATGGGCCAGAGTCGAAGCGATTCGGGAGTGGATTCACGACAATGTCGAATATGTCGTTGCCTCGTCGGACACGACGACAACGGCGTGCGACGTGTTTGTGCAACGGAAAGGCGTTTGTCGCGACTTCGCGCATCTCGGAATTGCATTTTGTCGAGCGCTCAACATTCCCGCACGATTTGTTGTCGGCTACATCAAATTTCCTGACGGCGCCCCGGATTTTCATGCGGTGTTTGAAGCGTGGCTCGGCGACCGATGGGTGATTTTCGATGCCACCGAAATGGCCCCCGTGGAATGGCTGATCCGAGTGGGAACAGGGCGCGATGCCAAAGACGTTCCGTTTGCGACGATCTATGGTCCGGCACGGATGTTGAGCATGGCGCCGACGGTGGAACGGTCTGCCAGCACGGCTAACTAACGCATGGCCTGGCGCTCAGACACGAACATGAGCTGAAAAGTGCGTTTTTTTCATTCAACTTTTCATTTAAATTCATAGTACGTGCGGGCTGTGCGCTGTTTTTTCCAGATATCGACTTATAGAAAAATGTAGCTTTAGCCCCTGTGCAAAGGGCGTTTCATCGAAAAGCTGAATGCTCGAATTAGCGCAACATAGCCCGCAAAGTCTCTTTGACCGCGGTGTCGCGCCAGCTCGGTTCTTTGCCGCGAATGAACAGAATAGCGCCGTGTTCCGATCGAATCGGTTGGTGCACCATGCCG
Source organism: Casimicrobium sp. (assembly GCA_039925745.1). Taxonomy (GTDB): domain Bacteria; phylum Pseudomonadota; class Gammaproteobacteria; order Burkholderiales; family Casimicrobiaceae; genus Casimicrobium. The sequence continues at coordinate 8,587 of JBDSYI010000369.1, forward strand.
CGTGGGGCGAGGTGATAGCTGCCGGGGCCGACGAGTTCAGAGCCTATGGTGACTTCGCCTTCGAGCACCACACATTCCTCATCAATCGAGTGTTTGTGTGGGACGAGGAACGCGCCCGGCTCAAGCTTTAGCAGGTAGCTCATGCTGCTGCCATCGGCTTCGCGGCGCAGCACTTTCATCTTGATACGGGGACTAAACTTTTCCCACTCGCCCTGATCGGGTCGCACCGTGCTAGTGACGCCACCACGCTCAAAATCCCTCACACGGGTCATCAGCCGCGACTTCATAAAGCGCTCAGCCATTGGATCCAGTGGGGCAGCGCGCACAGCTTCGGCCATATAGCCAGCGACTGATGGCGGGAAAGTTTCGTCGTCCATACCGTTCATATTGTGAGTGTCGTGAGTCATTGTTGAGCCTCAAGTTGCGTTCGCAGTTGAGCGAACGCGCGGTGCATCAAAGTTTTTACCGAGCCCAACGGCATTTGCCAGTGGTCTGCGATTTCCTGGTGGGTGAGTCCGCGAAAAAATGCGAGGCTCACGGCTTGCCGCTCTTTTGGTGGCAGCATCAACAGCGCGGCCTGGACCGCACTGCTGGTTTCGAATTGACTGATCAATTGCTCCGGCTCTGCCATGAGGCTCGCCTCTTGCGAGCGGAACTCGTCCGGGTCTTCCACGCATTCCGCGATGTCGGCACGACGCAGCGCATCCAGCGCGCGTGACCGACATATCGTTAACAACCAGGTAATCACCTTGCCACGCGCCACATCAAACCGGTTGGCTTCGCGCCAGGCTTGAAACAGTGCGTCCTCGGTGACTTCTTCCGCTAAACCTTCGTCGCGCACAATGCGCAGTGCAAACGAATGCAAGCGTTTGGCCACCATGTCAAACAGGGCTGAAAGAGCGCTTTCGTCCTTGTTGGCCATGCGGCCGACAAGGGCGGTCAATACGCGGTCTCGTTCCAGAAGTGCGTCAGCTGCGGCAGCGGGGGCTGCGATTAAGGTCGTTGTAGGCACAGGCTTTGCGGGCCGTGAAGGGAAAAAAGGAGAATCAACCATCGTGAGATGGTAACCGTTGGAAGCGGCGTAAGGAAGGGCATACATAGCGAAAGTTCTATCGAACACAGGAACTCATACGCCACGACTGCGATTGTGGTTTTTTAATTGGAGTTGTACGCCTAACGCCCGCTTCGTTGGCGCGCTGTAAGCCGCATGCGGCGCGACTAGAACGTGACGCGCTGCGCCGACGCGCCCGGTTGCGTCAATTCGAGCGTGCCGCTGGCACCGTGCGATGTCAATACGAGCTGACCGTCCAGGCGTGCATTGCCGCCGCGATTGCTAATGCTGCAACGGGACGACGAAGTGGCTGCGTCCGGTTTGCAATCAGCAGTAACTTCGCCCAGCGCAACAGGCGCTTGACCGAAAGCATAA
>JBDSYI010000370.1:0-2171 GCA_039925745.1 Casimicrobium sp.
ACGGCAATGGCGCGCGCTTTGGTTTGCCAATCGTTGGTTTTGCCGTCGGTTCGTATTGGGATAACCACTATCGTGGTCAGTCCTGGTACAACCGTCGCGACCAGTGGAACGGCTGGCATCCGGGCTCCCGGGCACCGGTTTACAACGGGTTTCAACCGGGACATCCGCAGTACCGTCCGCATGTCGTGGCGCCTCATGCGGGATTTGCGCCGCACCAGCCGCAATATCGTCCGGCGCACCCGCCGCACGTCGTGCACCAGCCGCCTGTCCGTCCTCCGATCGAGCACATCCAACGCACGCAACCGGGCGCACGCTCAATGGGCGAGCAACGACATGGCAACGGCCATCATCCGAACGGCGTGCAGCGCTAACGTTTTCACAGCGTTCGCAACGCCTCGGCAACTTGGCAATTTTCTTGCGGATGCGCCGTGCAAAATAGCGGCATGGACTCTGTAGCTACCCCTCCCGCCGCCGTCGATATTTCGGGCAAAACCAGCGACCCTAACGCCGGATTGCGCGGCAACTACGCGGAAATGGCCGCCGATTTCACCGTGCAGCAACGCATGAGCGATTACACCGACGCCGAACAAGCGCGCTGGTTGCGGCTGGTTGAGCGGCAACTGGCGCTGATTCCTGGTCGTGCGTGTGATGAATTTCTGGATGCCGTGCTCGGCAACCCGGCGCTAGACATGCGCCACGGCATTCCTGATTTTGCTGACGTAAACGTGGCGCTTAAAGCCGCCACGAAGTGGCAATTGGTTGCCGTACCGGGCTTGCTGCCTGATGATGTCTTTTTCACCCATTTGGCCAATCGTCGCTTTCCGGTGACGGTTTGGCTGCGCGAAGAGAGTGAGTTCGACTACATCGTCGAGCCCGACATCTTTCACGACTTTTTCGGTCATGTTCCGATGCTGTTCACGCCGATTTATGCCGATCATCTGGAGGCGTACGGACATGGTGCGCTCAAGGCGAAGCGACTGGGTGGACTGGATTGGCTGGGCCGACTGTATTGGTTCACCATCGAGTTCGGTTTGATTCGCGAACACGGCAAAGTGCTCGCCTACGGAGCAGGCATATTGTCGTCGCCAAAAGAGCTGATTTACGCCGTGGACAGCGGCATTCCCAGACATATTCCGTTCGACGTGATGACGTCGATGCGCACAAAATATCTGATTGATGACGTGCAATCGACGTATTTCGTGCTCGATTCGCTGCAACAGTTGCGCGACGACACAGCACCGGATTTCACGCCTTATTACGACATCCTTCACGCCGAAGGCGCATAGTCAAACGAGCCCGTTGCTGGCAGCGCTGCCGTGCGCGAATATCTAAAAAATTGGCTGATGTTCACGCGCTGACTTTCATCGACTGGTCATTCGCCGCCAACGTCGCTTCCTCAATCGAGCGCAACCACGGATCGCGCGCTGCACCGCCAAAAATTTCAGTAAGAAAGTCGATGAACACGCGGGTGCGCGCCGGGATATGCATGCGCGTGGGCATGGCGGCGTAGATCGACATGGTCTTCATGTGCCACGCCGGCAGCACGCGCTCAATACGACCGCTGCGCAGCGCGTCCTCCGCCACAAACGAGGGCAGCGCCGTGATGCCCATGTCGGCGAGCGCGGCGTGAAAAAGCGTGTCCCAATGCGGGGTAGATAGCGCCATCGGCGGCTGATCAAGCGTCACCGACTTTTTCGCCTTGATGCCCTGCGCGGCCGCGCGCAGGGGGCAGAATTCAAACGTGGTCTCCTTGTTTCCATCCGGTGAGAACGGCAGCAGCCATTCGTGCCCCATCAATTCGTGCGGCTCGGCCGGGCGGCCGCGACGGTCGAGATAGGCGGGCGTGGCGCAGGTGATCATCTCCGATTGAGCCAGCAGCCGTGCTACAAAGTTGCCGGTCGACAGGGGCTGTTTGAGGGTAAGGATTGAGATGTCGTGCGCGTCGTCGACCGTTTCAACACTGTTCTGCACCGAGAGCTCGATGGTGAGCTTCGGATACTGCGCGCGCAGCCGTGGCAGGTGCTTGGCCAGCTGATGCACGGCAATCGCCGGAGAGGCGAGCACGCGCACTACACCGCGCGGCTCAGCGGTCTCCAGATTCGCCATCGTCTCGGCATCTTCGACATCAGCCAGTATTCGTGTGGCTCGCTCAAGGTAGCGCTCGCCCGCCT
>JBDSYI010000371.1:0-4670 GCA_039925745.1 Casimicrobium sp.
TGACGCTTCGGGGCTGTCCTGCTTCAAGGATGTGCAGCGCCCCTGCGAGCACCGTTTGCCATATCGCACAAAAATCGAGCAATCCGCCACCCATGACTGCCAACCCTTTCGTCATCCTCTACGTCGAAGACAACGCCTGCATCCGCGAGTCGTTCGCCGAGGTGCTCGCCACTCCCGAGCGCCGGATCGTGTGTGTGGCTGACGGCGCCAGCGCGCGCGAGGCGCTGCGCGAGCAGAACGTGAACTTGCTGATGACCGACATCAACCTGCCCGACGGCTCGGGCCTAGACGTAGCGCGCGAGGCGCTTCGGCAGAACCCGAGGCTGCCGGTGATCGTCTGCTCCGGGCATGACTTGAGGGGCGTCGCCGAGGCCCTCGGCCCTACCGCTCATACGCTGAGGAAGCCCTTCGAACTGGACGAACTCGAGGCGCTGGTCGAGCGGCTCGCGCGCTGAGTCTCTCCATCTGATTGAGGGCATCGAATGGGTGGTTCGTTCCTAAATTGTTGCCTGTGCGCCGGTTCCGGCACCGCAGAACAGGTTTCCTCGGCAAATCCGCCGTGTCGTCGATAATTGAGGGTTAACTTCCTACCGAATGCCACGACTGGCATTTCACGTTCCCGTATGCACATTCACATTCTGGGCATTTGCGGCACCTTCATGGGCGGTGTGGCGGCGCTGGCGGTTGAGGCCGGGCATCGCGTTACCGGCTGTGACGCCAATGTCTACCCTCCGATGTCCGATCAGCTGACTGCCCTGGGCATTGAGCTGATCGAAGGCTATTCGGCCGATCAGCTCAATTTGAAGCCTGACTGCTTCGTCATCGGCAATGTCATCACGCGCGGCAATCCGCTGATCGAAGCGATTCTGAACGCAGGTGCGGAATATGTTTCGGGTCCGCAGTGGCTGGCGTCTAACGTATTGCACGGTCGTTGGGTACTGGCGGTCGCCGGCACCCACGGCAAAACGACCACCACTTCGATGTTGGCATGGATTCTGGAACACGCGGGTCGCTCGCCAGGATTTTTGATTGGTGGCGTCGCGCAAGACTTCGGCGTATCGGCTCGATCTGGAGACTTGAACACGCCGATGTCGCCTTTCGTGATCGAAGCCGACGAGTACGACACTGCCTTTTTCGACAAGCGCAGTAAGTTCGTGCACTACCGCCCGCGCACATTGGTGCTCAACAACCTTGAATACGATCACGCGGACATATTCCCGGATGTCGCCGCGATCCGTCGTCAGTTTCATCACGTGGTGCGTACCGTTCCCTCGAGTGGACGCATCATCAGCAATGGTCGCGACTCTGAGCTGGCCGAGACGCTTGCGATGGGTTGCTGGAGCGAGCGTGAGCTGTTTGGGGTGGAGCAGGGTTGGCATTTTGTAGATCACGCGCGCGTAGATTTTGGCGGTCAGCGCTTTGGCGACCTGGCGCTCGCGATGCCCGGTGAACACAATCGGTTGAATGCACTGGCTGCCGTTGCGGCTGCCAACCATGCAGGTGTGTCACCGACAGAAGCCATCAATGCACTGGCCACATTTCAAGGCGTCAAACGGCGCATTGAACTGCGCGGTGAAGTGGGGGGCGTCAAGGTCTACGACGACTTCGCGCATCACCCTACCGCGTTTGCCGCTACCGTAGGTGCCATGCGCAAAGCGGCGGCTCCAGGCGAGCGCGTGCTCGCCGTGTTCGAGCCGCGCTCGAACACTATGAAGCTCGGCGCAATGCGCTCGCGCCTGGCGGAGAGTTTTGACGGTGCGGATCGTGTTTTTTCGTATTCCGGTGGTGTCGATTGGGACGTTGCCGCCGCCATGCAATCGCTCGGTGAGCGCGCAGTCAATGCCACAGACATCGGCACGCTCGCCAACACGCTGGTCGCCAATGCGCGACGCGGCGATCACATCTTAATCATGAGTAACGGCGCCTTTGGCGGCATTCATCAACGCGTGCTCGATCAGTTACGTCGCGCACACTCGCATCAGGGCTAGGGCTACGGCCCAAGGCAAGGTTATGGCAGGTTCAAAATTTTCTCTCCCACCGATCAAGCGAACGGGCGGTGATCCCGAGGCGCGCAGCCGACAGCTCCAGGCGGTTGAAGCCGATATTCAAGCCGGTCGCCTCGAAGAGGCTGCGTCAATGTTGAATGAGCTTGCACAGGCGGACCGCAACGACGTGCGCGTCTACCTCGCGGGCTGGATGCTGGCGAGTAAGGCAGGGAATGTTGCGGCGGCGTTGCAATCTGCCGAGCGCGCGGTGGTTATTGCGCCGATGTCTGCGATTGCGCACTACTGCCTGAGCGAAGCGCAACAGGGTAAGGGTGATGTCGCAGCGGCGCGTACCAGCATTAATCAGGCGCTGATGCTGTCACCGACCAATTTGCGATTCCGCGAGCTGGCCGTCAATCTGGCCAATGCGCAGGCTGATCACGCGGCGTCTGAGGTTCATTTGCGCACTGCCTTTGCGCAGAGTCAGGACATACCCGGTATCAAAACGATGATCGGAAATGCGCTGCGCTATCAGTCTAAATTCGAAGAAGCGGAGACCTGGTTGTCGGAAGCGCTGGTGATCAACCCCGATGACGCTGACGCGCTGCACGGGCTGGCCATGCTTGCTTATTTAAGGGATGATCGCGCCACCGCTCAACACTTTTTAGCCGCTGCGCTTAAGCATCGCCCAACAGATACAGGCTATCTCTATCTGGATGCTGTATTCAAGGGCGAAGCGCCCTCACAGCCGCCGGAAAATCTGACGCGCGGTTTGTTTGATCGGTACGCTGGTCGCTTCGATACTCATCTGGTCGGTGCGTTGAAATACCGAATTCCACAGAAAATTGCAGCAGCAATTCTTGCGCGATTTCCGGATCGCAAGCTCAATGTCCTCGATATCGGATGTGGCACCGGTTTGCTGGGTGCATCGCTTGGTCGAATTGATGGTTTTTTCGTTGGCGTTGATTTATCAAAGGCGATGTTGGAAGAGGCCGCAAAGCACAACGTTTATTCGCGTTTTCACCATGTGAATTTACTGGATGCGCTTGAGGCAACCGACGCCAACGAGTATGAAGTGATCGCTGCGGGTGACGTGTTCATTTATCTCGGTGCGCTGGACGCGGCAATTACCAATGCGTTCAAAGTGCTGCGCCCGGGCGGCTGGATGTTTTTCTCCTGTGAAGATACGCCCGATGACGGCCCAGACTTTGTTGTGAGAAAAAGCATGCGCTATGCGCAGTCGCAGAAATACGTCAAGCAACTGCTGGAAACAGCGGGCTTTGACACTCCATCGATAGAAACGCTTGATTTGCGGATGGAGCAGGACGAAGCGATCACCGGTTTTCTGGTGTCGGTTCAGAAGCCCGTCTAAGCATTCAACATGGCGACGCAAATAGACGACCGGCTTATCGTTGCGATTTCATCGCGTGCGCTGTTTGACTTGAGCGAGAGTCATGCGGTGTACGAGACCGGCGGCGTCGAGGCGTATCAACGGCACCAGATCGATCACGAGGATGATCTGTTGCAACCGGGTGTGGCCTTTGAATTGGCGCGCAAGCTGCTGCGCCTCAATGAAGCGAGTCGGCAGCACGTCGAAATCGTACTGCTGTCCCGGAACAGTGCCGACACCGGCCTGCGAATTTTTAACGCCATCAGTCATTACAAACTGGGCATTACGCGCGCGGTATTTACCAGTGGCCGTGACACTTCGCGCTACGTTCCAGCATTGGGTACCCATTTGTTTTTGTCGGCCGATCCAGAGGATGTGCGTCATGCACTCGAGTCCGGTCATGCCGCAGCAACGATCGTTCCGCACCGGGGCGCAGTTGATGTGTTTGATTCAATCGTGGCGCAGGATGACGACGAATTGCGCATCGCCTTCGATGGCGACGCAGTTTTGTTCTCCGACGAAGCCGAGCGCGTATTTCAGTCGCAGGGACTGGCCGCGTTCACCGCCTCTGAAGCTAGCGCGGCGGAGACGCCTCTCGGTGGTGGCCCATTCAAGAATTTCCTCGCTGCACTGCATCGCATTCAGACTGATTTCCCTCGTGATCGCCAACCCATTCGCACGGCGCTAGTCACGGCGCGCTCAGCGCCGGCCCACGAACGTGTGATCCGCACGCTACGTGCCTGGGGCGTGCGCATTGATGAAGCACTGTTTTTAGGCGGTCTCGACAAGGCGGAGTTTTTGCGCGCCTTTGGGGCCGACATTTTCTTCGACGACCAGCGACGACATGTTGACTCCGCCAGCCGCGTCGTCCCCGCCGGGCATGTTCCGCACGGCATATCAAATCCAATTAAATGAATCTACTCTTCGAAGACGACGGCCAGATCAAGGCCGGTCTTATCATTTCTGAGACCGACGCTTCGGCGCACGTTGAATTGGCTGGCGGGCGTCGCATCAAGGTCAAGAGCGCCAACGGATTGCTGCACTTTGCCTCACCGTCGGCCGCTGATTTGATGGCGGCAGCAACCCTTTAGCGCGCTGATATTGACATGGCGTTGCTGTGGGAATCAGCAGCGGGAACCGAAGATTTCTCGTTCGGTGAACTTGCAACGGAATACTTCGGAGCATCGGCTTCGGCAGTGCATCAGGCGGCAACCCTGCTTGCGCTCCAGCAGTCACCGATGTACTTCTACAAACGCGGAAAGGGCCGCTACAAGCGGGCTCCCGAAGATGCGTTG
>JBDSYI010000372.1:0-5865 GCA_039925745.1 Casimicrobium sp.
ATCTGGGTGGGGCAGGGACGCGAAGGCGGGTTCCCGATTCATCACACCTGCTACGACTTCGATGACCGCATCATTCCGAATGGTGCCGGGTTGTTGGCGGCGATTGCCGAGAAAGAACTGGAATGAAACTCAACGATCTGCCTGACGCATTTGTCAGCGACTTGGTCGCGATTCGTCGCGATATTCACGCTAATCCCGAGCTGGGTTACCTCGAAACACGAACCTCGGCGCTGGTCGCGGAGCGGCTACGCTCGTACGGCGTTGACGAAGTTCACACGGGCATCGCCAAAACCGGGCTGGTTGGCGTGATCCGCGGCAAGCGCAGTGGCGGCAGCATTGGGCTGCGTGCTGATATGGATGCGCTGCCGATGCAGGAGAAAAATACTTTCTTCCATGCTTCGAAGGTAGCCAAAGTGATGCACGCGTGCGGTCACGATGGGCACACCACAATTTTGCTCGGAGCCGCTCGCTATCTAGCAGAAACGCGAAACTTTGCCGGCACAGTTCATCTTATTTTTCAGCCCGCAGAAGAAGGCGGTGCCGGGGGTGAGATGATGGTGAAAGAGGGTTTGTTTGACCGGTTCGACTGCGACCGGATATTTGCTTTTCACAATCGGCCTGACCTCGCCCTCGGTAAATGGGGGGCGCGCGCTGGCCCGTTCATGGCTGCTGCCGACGGATTTACGATCGAGGTCAGGGGTAGTGGGGGACATGCGGCCAGGCCCCACCTAACGTGCGATCCAATGACCGTTGCAGCAAACATTGTCCTTGCGGCCCAGACCATCGTGTCTCGCAATGTCAGTCCGATGGAAACTGCCGTGGTCGGCATCAGTGCCATCGAAGGCGGCAATCTACCGGCGTTCGCCGTCGTGCCAGATACGGTGAAGATGACCGGTACCGTACGCACGTTTGACGCGGCAACCCGCGATTTGATTGAAGCGCGCCTTGGTGAGCTGGTATCCGGGATTTGTGATGCGCATCGCGCCAAAGGCGTACTCAAGTACAACCGACTGTATCCGTCCGTGGTCAATACCGCCCCCGAAGTGGAATTCGCGCGACAAACTGCTGCCGAGATATGGGGTGACGAAAACGTCGATGGTGACTACATGCGCTCGATGGGCGGCGAGGATTTTTCATTCATGCTGCAAAAGCGCCCCGGATGCTACTCGGTGATCGGTCAGGGCTTGCCGAGTGGAATCGTGCCTTTGCACAACACCGGTTATGACTTTTGCGACGAAATCATCCCGAACGGAGTGCGCTATTTTTCGCGGTTGGTGGAGCGCGGTTTGCCGCTGTAATGCGCGTCGCTAGCGACGTAAGGCAGTCAAAGTCGGCCGTGGCATTGATTGCGCGTTAGCCGGTCTGTTGGCGCGGCGCAAAAGACGATGACAGCAGGTACTACCCGCTCAACGATGACCAGCGTGCAGGTGAATTTTGGAAGCAATGAACCGTTTTTTTGACAGCGATATCTGGTGGAGCTTCAAGCGCTCGCCGTCGACGATGATTGCCGCCTTGCTGGCGGTTTTGTTCATCCTCGGCGCGGTGCTCGCGCCGCTCATCGCGCCACATAACCCCTACGATCTCGCGCAAATATCGCTGCTGGATTCCAACCTGCCTCCGATGTGGACCGTTAGCGGCAATCCGGTGTTTCCGCTCGGAACCGATCAGCAGGGTCGCGATATTTTGTCAACCATCATGTATGGCAGCCGCATCTCGCTGCTGGTGGCTTTGTGCGCTGTGGCGATGTCGATTGTGATGGGCGTTGGACTCGGTTTGCTTGCGGGCTATGTCGGCGGTCGTGTCGACAGCATCATCATGCGAATCGCGGACATTCAGCTCACGTTTCCGGCCATTCTGGTGGCGCTTTTGATCAGCGGAATTGGCCGTCAGTTTGTGCCGCGTGAAATGCAGGATTCGCTCGCGTTGTATGTGATCATTTTTTCGATTGGCTTGACCGGATGGGTGCAATATGCACGCACCGTGCGCGGTTCAACGCTGGTCGAAAAAAGCAAGGAATATGTGCAGGCGGCGCGCGTCATTGGCGTATCGAAAATGGCCATCATGATTCGCCATGTGCTGCCAAATGTGCTCGGCCCGGTGCTAGTCATTGCGACGTTGAATATCGCTAACGCCATTATTGCCGAGGCAACGCTGTCGTTTCTCGGAGTTGGCATGCCACCTACTCAACCGTCGCTTGGCACTCTGATCAGCGAGGGACAAAACTATCTGTTCTCTGGTGAGTGGTGGATCACGGTTTTTCCAGGAATCGCATTGATCGTTATGGTGGTGTCGGTGAATCTGGTTGGAGACTGGCTGCGCGACGCTTTAAACCCGAAACTCCAATAGCTTTTGTTTGCAGGAGGGTGCGATGAAGAGACTTCTCGTTAGCTTGATGTTGATTGCAGCGTCGTTGTTAGGGTTGACGGCCTGCGCACATCAGTGGGAAACGGTGCTCGACGGTCGTCTCTACACCCGCACCCACCTGCATCGATACCCCGTCAGCATCGTGGCGGTTGATGGCGAATACAGTACGATCACGCCGCGTCGCATTGACGCGGGTGTTCACGAACTGGTCATTGATGCCGCGCCGACGATCGCCAGCTATCTGCCAGACCGGAAAGTATTTACGTTCAAAACAGAAAAGTGCGTGCGCTATTGGCTCGCGGCTCAGCGCAAAAGCGATTATTCGCGCGAATACGAACTGGTGATTGACCATGCGGAGCCGGTGCCGGGATGTCAGCCCACCAGCGGTGCACCAGCCCAACCTGTGATCGTTCCTTCTGACTCGTCGTTGATCGAGCCACCGCGAGCGGTCCCGATGCCGAAGCGCACGTAAAACACCGCAACTCAACTCCCACAGATCGCCAATGTCCAGACCCCTGCTCGAAGTAAAAAATCTGCGTATTGAATTTCCGAATCGGCGTGGCTTGTTGACGGCAGTCGATGATGTGTCTTTCTCAATTGCTCCCGGTGAAGTGCTTGGCGTAGTGGGTGAATCGGGTGCGGGAAAATCGCTGACCGGCGCGGCAATTATCGGCTTGCTGGAGCCGCCGGGACGCATCGCGGGAGGCGAGATTCTTCTGGATGGTCAGCGCATCGATAATCTTCCTTACGAGGCGATGCGAAAAATTCGCGGCCGTCAGATCGGCGCGATTTTTCAGGATCCACTGACCTCACTTAACCCGCTGTACACCGTCGGGCGGCAGCTTGTCGAAACGATTACGACGCATCTTGATTTAAGTGAAGCGGCGGCAAAAGATCGTGCCGTCAAATTGCTGGAAGAGGTCGGCATTCCAGCGGCGCGGGAACGCATCAATCACTATCCACACCAATTTTCGGGAGGCATGCGGCAACGCGTCGTGATTGCACTGGCATTGGCCGCGGAGCCCAAAGTCATCATCGCAGATGAGCCAACGACCGCGCTCGACGTGTCGATTCAGGCGCAAATTATCACCTTGCTGAAAGGCCTCTGTCGTAACCACGACACGGCTGTGATGCTGGTGACGCACGACATGGGTGTGATCGCTGAAACGGCTGATCGCGTCGCCGTAATGTACGCCGGTCGAATTGTCGAAATTGGCCCCGTCGCTGACGTGATTCACAGGCCGCAGCACCCGTACACCATCGGATTGATGGGTTCGATCCCTGAGTTTGAAAGTGATCGTGAGCGATTGATCCAGATTGACGGCGCGATGCCGCGACTGGATGCGATTCCGCAAGGCTGCGCGTTTAATCCGCGCTGCACTCAGGTGTTCGACATGTGCAAAACGTCGCGCCCAGAATTGATGGTCGCCAACGCTTCCCGCGCCGCCTGCTGGCTGCATGAGCCGCGACTTTTGCGCCCCCAATCGAGCATTGCGTAATGGCAACACCCTTTATCCAGCTAAAAAACGTCAGCAAGACTTTCGACGTTTCCGCGCCCTGGCTTAACCGCGTGATCGAGCGCAAGCCAAGGTCTTTATTGCATGCCGTCAGTGATCTGAGTTTTGACATTCAGCGCGGCGAAACACTTGCATTGGTGGGCGAATCTGGCTGTGGCAAATCGACCGTCGCCAAGCTGATTGTGGGTCTGTACGCATCGTCTACTGGCAGTGTGACCATCGATGGTCAGGACATGAAGATCGCGCTGACGTCGAACAACGATGCCGCTCGCGCGTTGCGCCGCAAGGTGCAGATGATTTTTCAGGATCCGTACGCGAGTCTGAACCCGCGATGGCGCGTGGCCGATATCGTCGCTGAACCGATCCGCACGCACAAGCTCATTTCCAACGGCGCGGCGCTCGACCAACGCGTCGCCGAGTTGCTTGGTTTCGTCAAACTCACAGCGAAAGACGGCGAAAAATATCCTCACCAATTTTCAGGCGGCCAGCGCCAGCGCATCTCGATTGCGCGCGCGCTGGCCAGCAATCCAGAGTTCCTGATTTGTGACGAGCCGACGTCGGCGCTCGACGTTTCCGTCCAGGCTCAGGTGCTGAATCTGATGAAGGATTTGCAGCGCGAAATGGGGCTCACGTACCTGTTCATCTCACACAACCTGCAAGTCGTGCATCACATTGCAGATCGCGTCGGCGTCATGTATCTCGGCCGTCTGGTGGAAATTGGTGACAAGAAAGAGGTCTTCGGCGCGCCGCAACATCCGTACACCCGGATGCTGCTCGATGCGATTCCCGACTTGCACATGACCGGCAAAGCTCGCACGCCGGTCGCCGGAGAAGTCCCAAATCCGCTGAATCCGCCACCGGGCTGCGCGTTCAATCCGCGCTGTCCGCGCAAGTTTGAACCGTGTGACCAGTCGCGCCCTGAATTGCTCACTTTGAAGGGACGGAAGGTAGCTTGTTTTGCAGCGGCGGCGGCTGTGAATTCACCTACTTTCACCGCATCAGCTTAGTGCTGTAATGACCTTTTTTCTTGGGCTAGACGCTCATAAGTGTAAAAGTCGATAATTGCACATATCGAGCTTTAGCCCCTATTAAATCGTCATTTCATGCAAAAGCTGAAGTAGATGATTAGGGCCTGACTGCCGGTGATTCGACCTTCATACCCGCTGCGCGTTTGGCCAAATACGCCTCAAGATCAAGCAGTTCGCTGGCACCGTACGGATAGGGTTCCGAGCGCACCGCCGTCATGCAGCCGCGCAGCCGTCGTTGCAGGCTGCCGACCGCTTGCCATTCAAGCCGATATATTGGATAACCTGTGGGATGCCCTTGCGGAATGACATTGCCACCCAGACGCTTGCCCGCGAGCGCATCGTGGCAATCTCGACAGCTTAGATCGACTTGTCCGATGCGCTGATTGAAGAGCCCTTCGCCGCGCTTTTGCGCTTCGACTAACTGCGTTTGACGCGGCGGAGCGATCAGAAGATCGCGCGATTCGAGCGCGATGGCTGATTCCAAACCCAGCAATGAGGCGCCCTCTGCGCGCCAGGCGCTGCTTTTTTGCCGTATGACGCGGCACTGATTGATCTGCTGGCTCAAGTTGATGACGCGGCTCAATTCGCCCGAATACTGCGGGTAGCGCGCCGCCACGCCACGCATGCCTTTGAGGTCGCCGTGGCAGTCGGCGCACGATTTTTGCGCGGCACCATCGCGTTTCGCCCAGAGGGCGTTGCCGTCTTGAACCCACAGCATCGCCGGGTTTTGCGTATCGTCCTTTTGCAGCGCCTGCGTCGCGGGTCGCATGAAATCAAAACCGGATTTGCGGATTTCCTGCGCAAAGCAAATTGAACCATAGCCGAATGACGTTAGCGCCAGCAACAATCCCGCAACGCCGATTCTGCGCATCTCAGGCCACGGTCAGCGCAACTTGCTCGCGATGACTGAACCCATTGTCGCCGTCCCAGTTGAACAGCAGCGTGCCGCTCGACAC
>JBDSYI010000373.1:0-2287 GCA_039925745.1 Casimicrobium sp.
GGCGCGCTCCCGAACTTAGCCGGACTTCCACCGCCTGTCGTTAATGTACTGGGTCGACTCGTCGTTTTCACGCCACCGCAGATCGATGAATGGCATGGCCTCGTTCAACAAAGCATCGTCCGAAAGATTACAACGCGGGCTGACGCTCCGCCGGATCCGACGCAATATTTCTGCTTTGACTCGCGCTCGCAGACGTTGCAGCCACTAGGATTTTGGCCGGCTGGGACGGTAGACGAATGGCGTCACAAATGGCGGGAATCGGTCGCTGCGGCTTGTCCGCATGCGGCAAAGACGGACGGCTAAAACTCTAGCTCCGCCTTAAGCTTCGCCAGCAAATCCGAATGTGGCCGAACGCGCCAGGCGTCGCCGAGCGCAATATCGCCGCCGAACCCCTTTTTCGCCACGCGAATGAAAACCGGCATTGAGCCTGGATACGCCTTCAACGTCGCCAGTAAATCAGCCGCTTCTTTTTCGGCACTAGCACCATTGAGCGTAACGACCAAACGCCTGCCGTACTGTTCGCGCGCTTTATCGATGTCGTAAATCGAGTCTGCTATCACACGGGTTCCGCCGTCACGATTGTTCGTGACTTTTGCTTCGATGACGACCGGAATGTCTTCCTTGAGCCAGTGGCGATGCACTTCAAACACCGCTGCCGGAATCATGATTTCGCAGATGCTCGTTCGGTCGTCAAGCGCCAGAAAGCAGATACGACCATTGCGCGAATTGATTACGCGCACCGCGTTGATAATCCCGGCCAGTCGCTGTTTGCTATCGGACGGCTCAACGCGCGCCAGCGCCATCGTCGTCACCGGTTGCAGGTGTTTGCGGTACGCATCATACGGATGTCCGCTGAGATAGAGGCCCAGCGCGGCTTTCTCGAAGGCGAGCGATTCCAGTAACTCCCAGGGCCGCGCATCGAGGAGCGGCACGTGAGTCACGCTCGGCTCGTCGCCAAACAAATTGTTCTGCGAGATGTTGGCTTGCGCGCGCTCGGCCTCTGATAAAGCGGCGGCGACGCTGGCAAAAGCACTCGCACGATTGGCGTGCAACAGATCAAATGCGCCGCCCTTGATCAGCGCCTCAACCGTGCGCCGATTCACCGTTTGCGTATTCACGCGACGGCAGAAGTCGAACAAATCCTTGAACGGCCCGCCCTCCGTTCGTGCGCGAAGAATCTCGATCACCGCGCCTTCGCCCGTGCCCTTCACCGCGCCTAATCCATACCGAATCGTGCGTCGATCCGTGGGTACAAATCGATACTCGCCCAAATTCACATCCGGCGGTTCAAACTTGAGTCCACAGATCGTGCGCGAGTCCTCCAGCAGTTGCCGCACCTTGTCGGTGTCATTCATCACCGCGCTCATGTTGGCGGCCATGAAGGCAGCGGCATGATGCTTTTTGAAGTACGCGGTTTGATACGCCAAGAGCGCGTAAGCAGCGGAATGCGACTTGTTAAAGCCGTAGCCCGCAAATTTCTCCATGTCGTCGAACAGCACTTTGCTTTGCTGCTCGGTCAGGCCGTTACCCGTCGCGCCTTTGTTGAAGATAACGCGATGTGCCGCCATCTCCTCAGGCTTCTTTTTGCCCATCGCGCGGCGCAGCAAATCCGCACCGCCCAACGAGTACGCGCCGATGATCTGCGCGGCCTGCATCACCTGTTCTTGATACACCATGATGCCGAAGGTTTCCTCCAGCATCGGCTTCAGCCGCTCGTCGTAATACTCGGCCTGCTGCGTGCCGTTTCGGCGCGCAATGTAGTCCGGGATCAGATCCATCGGACCCGGACGGTACAACGCGTTCAACGCCGTCAAATCCTCCAGTCGCTGCGGCTTCGTCTTCGCCAGCAAGTCTTTCATGCCCGACGATTCAAACTGGAAAATCGCGACGGTGTTGGCTTCGCGGAATAGCTGGTACACCGACTGATCGTCCAGTGGCAGCGTTTGCAAATCAATCTCAAAAGTAGGATCAAGTCGCTTACAAAAACGCACTGTCCAGTCGAGGATGGTCAGCGTTGTGAGCCCGAGAAAGTCGAACTTCACGAGGCCGACAGCCTCCACGTCATCCTTGTCAAATTGGCTCACCATTGGCGAGCCCTCGTCCTGCGAATACATCGGGCAGAAGTCGGTCAACTTGCCCGGAGCGATCAGCACGCCACCGGCGTGCATGCCGACGTTTCGCGGCAAACCTTCCACCTGTTCGGCCAGCTCTAGCAGCGCCGCGACGTCTTCTTCCTGTTCCTCGCGCTGCACCAGCAAAGGCTCGGCATCGCGCGCCACAATCGTGT
>JBDSYI010000374.1:0-18060 GCA_039925745.1 Casimicrobium sp.
CCATTCGTAGAGCGCGCGAACGAGGTAGGGCTTGGCAGACTGCTCGCTCATTGCCTTGTTCCGGGCGACCGTTGTCTAGCGGCGCATGCCGCGTTCAGCGGGCGTCAGCGCGTCGATGAAACCCTGACGCGAGAACAAACGCTCTGCGTATTTGAGCACCGGTGCTGCGGCCTTCGGCAGCTCGATTTCGTAATGCGACAAGCGCCACAAGAGCGGAGCAAGCGCGACGTCAAGCATCGAATAGTCATCGCCCAACATGTGCTTTTGCTTGTTGAACACTACAGAAATTTCAGTTAAACGATCACGAACCGCTGCCCGTGCTTTTTCCGCCGTTTTTGGATTTTTGCGCTCGAGTTCTTCGACGTGAACAAAAATTTCACGATTGAAGCGATGCAAAAACAAGCGGGCGCGACCACGCGTTGCTGGATCAGCCGGCATCAATTGTGGATGCGGAAAACGCTCATCGATGTACTCGTTGATGATGTTCGACTCATGCAGGATGAGATCGCGCTCAACAAGCACGGGCACCGTGTTGTACGGGTTCATCACCGCGAGATCTTCGGGCTTGTTGTCGAGATCGACATCGATGATCTGGAAATCCATGCCTTTTTCATGCAGGACGATGCGGCACTGGTGGCTAAACGGGTCTGTGGTGCCGGAATACAAAGTCATCATAAGGCGTAAGTTCCTTCGCTCTGGAGCGACAGCGCTGCGACGCGGCGCGTGGTTGGGTAAATTTCTAACCGGTCTAAATGAAAAGGCCGGGTGCTACAAAAAGACATAAGGCAGGCGCGACGGCCTGCCTTGATAGGGTGCCCGTGAGGGCCGGTATCCGTGAACGCCGTTAGTGAACGTCTTTCCAGAATTCTTTCTTCAACCAGATCGCGGCACCGAGCAGGAACGCGAGCAGAAACAGCATCATGATGCCAATCTGAATGCGCTTTGCCTTGTTCGGCTCAGCGACGTAATCCATGAAATTAACAAGGTCTGCAATCGCGATGTCATACTGAACCGACGAAAGCTTGCCTGGTGTTTCGTTCACCAGCGTGCGCACGATGTAGGTGTTCTCAATCTTGCCGTCTTTTTTATCGGCGTGATGCTCAAACGAAGACATCGTTTGCGCGGCGATAAACTCACCTTTGGCTTTGGCCTCGGCTTCGTGATCCGTCTTCAGTTCGTTGCCATCAGCCTTGTAATGCGTCTCGACAAGTTTGTTGGTGCCAGACAGCTCGTGTAGAACATGCGGCATGCCAATGTTTGGCGACACCAGATTATTCCATCCGGTATCCCGCTTGTCATCACGGTAGAAGCCGCGCAAGTAAGCGGCGAGCACGTCGGTCGGCGCATCGCTGCTTCCAGTGATCGACGCGGAGCTGTAGCTACGTGCCATCACCGACAAATCAGGAGGCGCTGCGCCAAACCACTCTTTGGCGTCTTTCGGGTTCATCGCAGATTTCATGGTGTCACCAAGCTTATCGCCAGTGAACATGAGGTTCTGTTTGATTTGATCATCGCTAAGCTGTAGATCGCTCAGACGGTTGTAGCGCATGTACTGCGCACTGTGACAGCCCATGCAGTAGTTCACGAACAGTCGTGCCCCACGCTGCAGAGATTGAATGTCGGTGCGGTCAGCTTTCGGGCCAACAAATTTGACTTCCGGCCCGTCACTGGCCAGTGCAATCGCTGGAATGCTGGCCGCTACCGAAAAAATTAGCGCGGAAATAAGCGTTTTCATTTTCATTATTTTTTCCTCGCGCCTAGTGCATCGTGACCCGAGCCGGTTCCGGCTTGGTCTTGTCGGCCTTGGTGTACCAGGGCATCAGGAAAAAGAACGCGAAATAGCCAATCGTCAGAATTCGGGCGACCCAGGTGGCGCGCTCTTTGGTGTCCAGAATACTGGCCCAATCGCCGAATTGCCCCCACACCGACGTGGGCTTCACACCCAGATAGCCAAGCACGATGAAGCAGACGATGAACATCGCGAAGAAGCTCTTGTACAACGTGCCGCGATAGCGAATCGACTTCACGGCGCCACGGTCAAGCCACGGCAGTGCGAAGAAAATCATGGTCGCGAGTCCCATGCCGATCACGCCCGGGAACTGCGACCCGAATAGCGGCGGAATCGCACGCAAAATCGAGTAGTACGGCGTGAAATACCAAACCGGTGCGATGTGCGCTGGCGTCTTCAGCGGATCGGCCGGAATGAAGTTGTTCGCTTCAAGGAAGTACCCACCCATGTCGGGCAAGAAGAACACAATGATCGTGAAAATCATCAAGAAGACGACCACACCGACGATGTCTTTCACCGTGTAATACGGATGGAAAGCAATGCCATCAAGCGGGATGCCGGTCTTCGGATCCTTGTTTTTCTTGATCTCGATGCCGTCCGGGTTGTTTGAGCCTACTTCGTGCAGCGCAAGAATGTGTGCGGCAACCAGTCCGATCAACACGAGCGGCAGCGCGATCACATGGAACGCGAAGAAGCGGTTAAGCGTGGCGTCACCAATCGAATAATCGCCACGAATCCAGACAGCCAGATCAGGTCCGACGAATGGAATGGCCGAGAAGATATTCACGATCACCTGCGCCCCCCAGAAGCTCATCTGGCCCCACGGCAGCAAGTAGCCAAAGAATGCCTCAGCCATCAGACAGAGATAAATCAGCATGCCGAAAATCCACAGCAACTCACGCGGCTTTCGATAGCTGCCATACATCAGGCCGCGACACATGTGCAGATAAACGACGATGAAGAACATCGATGCGCCCGTCGAGTGCATATAGCGAATGAGCCAACCGTAGTCGACGTCGCGCATGATGTATTCGACCGAGCCGAACGCGTAGGCCGCGTCCGGCTTGTAGTTCATCGTCAGGAAAATGCCGGTCACGATCTGAAGCACCAGCACTAGCAAAGCTAGCGAGCCGAAGTAGTACCAGAAGTTGAAATTCTTTGGTGCATAGTATTCAGTCAGATGCTCTTTGATCATCCCGGTCAGCGGGAACCGATCATCCACCCATTTCAGGAGCGGATTGGTGAACATGGAGGCGTGTTTGGTAGCCATGGCTTACGCTTCCTTTCCGTCTTGACCAACACCAATCACGACCGTCGTTCCGTCAACTTTGTACGGTGGTATGGTGAGGTTGGTCGGTGCTGGTGAGCCCGTAAAAACGCGACCTGCGAGGTCAAATTTCGATCCGTGGCACGGGCAATAAAAGCCGCCGGGCCAGTCGTTACCGATTTCGCCTGGCGTGAACTTCGCCGTGGGCGAGCAGCCCAAATGCGTACACACGCCCAGCATTACCATCAACTCGGGCGTGATCGAGCGCGTTTTGGCGCTCACATAATCCGGTTGAATCGATTTTTTGGAGGTCGCGTCGGTCAACTGTGACGCCGGAATCGCCTCGAATGCCGCGATTTGCTCCGGCGTGCGTTTCATCACCCAGACGACCTTGCCGCGCCATTCGACGTTGAGCTTTTCGCCTGGCTTCAGGTCAGAAATGTCGACTTGCACCGGCGCGCCAGCCGCTTTGGCGCGCTCAGACGGCGCAAGCGAAGCGACTAAGGGTGCGACGATAGCCGCGCCGGTAAGAGCACCGGGCACCGCCGCGACGGCGATGACGGTATTTCGTCTGGATTTATTAACTGGTCCGCTCATTGATTGAATGTCCGCGATTCCGAAAGGTCGTATTTGAAGCTGGGAGAGGCCCGACATGCGACTTTCGGGGCGAAAAAGCCCCCAGGTCATGAAAGGTCGGGAAAACCCAGAGATTTTATCTGAACCGCTCGTGCGTTTTGCAACGCGGCGGCGGGAACCGCCCCACAGCACGCGTTCCGGGCAGTTTTACCAACCCTGCCGGAATGCGAATAAGTGGCGACTTGGGTTATTCTTGCAAGCTCGCTGCGGCGCAGCAATTTTTCTATCTACTTCGAGAAAATCATGTCCGTGTCTCCGCTTCAAGTCGGCCTCGTAGGCTGGCGCGGCATGGTCGGCTCCGTTCTCATGCAACGCATGAGCGCCGAGCGCGACTTTGACGCAATCGTTACCACATTCTTCAGCACCTCTTCCGCCGGCAAAACCGCACCGAAGATTGACGGCTGCACCGTGTACGACCCGATTTTGAAAGATGGCAACGACATTTCCGCGCTTAAAGCGATGGATGTGATCATCACCTGTCAGGGCGGCGACTACACCAAAACGGTGTACGCGCCGCTGCGAGCGGCAGGCTGGAAGGGCCACTGGATCGACGCGTCGAAGATTCTGCGCATGAATGACGATTCGATCATCATTCTCGACCCGATCAATATGCCCGTCATCCAGACCGCGCTGTCGAAGGGCGTTAAGGACTGGATCGGCGGCAATTGCACCGTGAGCTGCATGCTGATGGGCGTCGGCGCATTGTTCAAGGCGGGCCTGGTGGAATGGATGCAGACGTCCACCTATCAAGCCGCCTCGGGTGGCGGCGCACCGAACATGCGCGAACTCTTGACGCAATATGGCTCGCTCTATGCGGAAGTGAAAGACTTGCTCGACGATCCAGCCAGCGCGATTCTTGAAATTGATCGCAAAGTTACAGCGAAGCAGCGCGCATTTACACCTGAAGAAACAGCCAATTTCCGCGGCGTTCCACTGGGCGGCAATCTGATTCCGTGGATCGATTCAGATCGCGGCGACGGAACCAGCCTCGAAGAATGGAAAGGCGGTGCTGAGACCAACAAAATCATGGGCTGGGGCAAGCAATTTGGCTCGCCTGAAGTGCCGATTGACTCCACCTGCGTTCGCGTCGGCTCCATGCGCTGTCATTCACAATCGCTGACGTTCAAGCTCAACAAAGACGTGCCGCTCGCCGACATCGAAGCAATGATCAAGAACGACAATGAATGGGTGAAATTCGTACCCAACGAGCGCGAGGCGACCGAGAAAAATCTCACCGCCGCCGATGTCGCCGGCACCATGACGATCCCAGTCGGCCGCGTGCGCAAACTCGCGATGGGGCCGCAGTACCTCGGCGCGTTCACCATTGGCGATCAATTGCTATGGGGCGCGGCGGAACCGTTGCGGCGGATGTTGCGGATTATTCAGGCGCAGTAGCGTTGCTAACAACGGCCCCATTTACGCATCGGAGCACATCAGCTTTTAGGTGAAATCGTTGTTTCACTAGGGCTGAGTGTATATTTCTGCATAAGTCGACATCAAGATAAAACCTGAATTAACCCCGGCGCAGTGGTCGTTTCAGCGAAAAGTTGATACTTCCGAAAACGAATCCACGGTGGCTTGTGCGCCGTCGAGGAAAAGCTGGTTGACCCAGCGCTTCACTGGAGCAGCGAACGCTGGGTTGCGACCCAGGGCGCCAAACACCGGCTCGATTCGCAGGATCGCATCAGCGAACGATAGCGCGTCGTATGAATGCTTCGCGGCAATGGCGGCGAATTCTGCGGCGAGCGGATCGGAAATTATGATGGTTTCGTCCAATTCGTCTTTGCCGTAAACATAGCGAATCCAGCCTGCGGTGGCGAGCGTGAGCGCGCCAACATCGAGGCCTTTCGCCAGTCGTTCGTTCGCGACTGCAATCCAGCGTTGCGGGATTTTTTGTGAGCCGTCGCAGGCGATCTGAGCGCAGCGATGGCCGTTGGCGGCGTTGCTAAAACGCTCCATGAGTTGCGCACGATAGGCAGCGAAATCAACGTCGGTGATGGGTTCTAGCGTCGCTTCGGCTTCAAGCATCAACGCGTTGACGAGACGCTCGAACCCGGGATCGATCACGGTCTCATTGATGGTTTCATAGCCCGCGACGTAGCCCAGATACGCCATCAACGAATGCGAACCATTAAGCAGTCGCAACTTCATTTTTTCGAACGGGCGCACGTCAGCGACGAGCTGCGCACCGACCTGCTCCCACGCCGGGCGCTCGGCTGCGAAATTGTCTTCGATGACCCATTGCGAAAACGGCTCGGCACGGACGACGCCTTCGTCTACTACGCCAAGCACGAGCGCTGCGTCCGCTCGATCCTCGGCTCGCGTGGCGGGCACGATGCGATCGACCATGGATGACGGAAAGCGCACATTGTCACGCAGCCACGGCAGCATCAAAGGATACAGTCGCGCGACGAATTGATGCACGAGGGATTCGAGCACGGCGCCGTTTTCTGGCAGGTTGTCGCAGCACAAAATCGTTAGCGGCGCGCCGCGTTTGCGAAAGCGCTCATGCAGCCCTGCCGCGAGCACGCCAAGCACGCTGCACGGCGTGTCCGCATGCAGCAGATCGTTCGCGATATCGGCGTGATCCCACAGCGGCTCTCGCTTCGGGACGTCGGCGCAGTAGCCTTTTTCAGTCACCGTCAACGTGATGATTTTTGTCTCGGCTCTGGCGATACGGGCAATCACGTCCGCCATTTGGTCTGGTGCAAACAGCACCTCCCGAATGCTGCCCATCACGCGCCACTCGTCGCCCGCTTCAGAAACAGTGCGCACGCTGTAGAGGCCGTCCTGCGGCGCGAGTTGATCGCAGGTAGTACGTGTCTTGAGACTCACTGCACATATGCCCCAATCGCCTCCATTTGCCGCTATTGCGGCATCGGTGTAGACCGCTTGATGGGCACGATGAAACGCGCCGAGACCTAAATGAACAATGCCGACGCCTAGTTTCGAAGGGTCGTAAGCGGGACGCTGAATGCCTTCAGGCAATGTCGCGAGCGTGTTCAGATTTAATCGCATGGCTACGCCGCTTTCCAACGTGAGTTCGGCACCAGTGGATACCAGTCGGGCCGCGACGGATCACGGTCGTAGGTGTAGCCACCTTTCTCTTTGAACAGCTCGTGATATTCGGCGAGCTTGTTACGGTCGAGCGCTATGCCAAGGCCCGGCCCGGTGGGCACTTTGATTGCGCCGTTAACGTATTTCATTTTGCCGCCAACGATGATGTCGTCGACGAGATGGTGATAATGCGCGTCGGCTGCGTAGCCCAAATTCGGCACGACTGCGCCCATGTGCAGCATGGTCGCGAGCTGAATGCCCAGTTCACCCGATGAATGCACGGCGACGCCGAGCCCAAACGTGTCACAGATCGCGGCGGCCTTGATGCACGGGCGAATGCCGCCCCAAAACGTGGTGTCTAGCAACACGACATCCACGGCGCGCGGCTGCGTGGTGATGTTCATCGCAAGCTGCTCAAAGTTCACGACAACCGTGTTGGTGGCGATCGGAATGCGCACGAATTCGCGCAACCGAGAGAGTTGCGGCATGCCAAACACTGGGTCTTCGTAATAGTCGTTGTTGATGTGCTCGATGCCCTGACCAAAGCGGATTGCGTCAGCAAGCGAGAACGCGGAATTAGGGTCGTAGCGAAAGCGATCATTCGGCAATGCGGCGGCCAGCGCCTGGTACGCATTTAGCTCGTAGTCGGGCGCGTAAACACCGCCTTTAAGTTTGTGCGCCGTGAAGCCATGTTCGGCCTGCAGCGCTTTTGCATGGGCAACGAGCTCATCTGCGGTTCGTACTTCGCCTTCGCCCGACTTTTCGTTGGGCAGGCGAAAAAAAAGATAACTCGCGAACGCGATGCTTTCGCGCACCCGTCCGCCTAGCAATTCTGCAACGGGAACGCCGAGACGCTGGCCCATGACGTCAAGACACGCGAACTCAATCGCGGCATGCAGTTGCGTGCGGTTGTTGTACAGGCTTGCGGTCGGATTGCAAATGGCAAAACGCAAAGCCTCCAGCTCGAACACGTTGTGTCCTTTTAGATAGCCAATCAGGCCCTCGATCCCCGCGCTTGCCACTTCGCCACCGCCACCGAATTCACCGAGCCCGACATATCCGTCGTCAGTTTCAATCTCGACGACCGTGCGAACAAAGCGTCCCCAATGCGCACCATTACTGTGCAAAAGCGGTGCCTGTAGCGGAACCGTCACCGGCGTGGCGCGAATGTGGGTAATCCTGCTTGGTTTCACTTTGCCCCTGTTGTACGATGACTTTGGTTGTGATCGCTTATGCTATCCACACCGCCGCGAATTTGTGACCATCAGAGTCCGAATCGCTACCGACGCAATGCCAATGCACCGCCAACAAAGGAGGCCCCATGAAATTTCGTACCCTGGTTACATCCGCGCTCGTCGCCGCCACACTCGTCGCGCCCACGCTTTCTTTCGCCCAAACCAAGCTCAAGTGGGCGCACGTTTACGAGGTTACCGAGCCGTATCACACTGAATCTGTCTGGGCCGCTGGCGAAATCAAGCGCCTCACTAACGGCAAGTTTGACATTCAAGTCTTCCCCGCGTCATCGCTTGGCAAAGAAACTGACATCAATCAGGGCCTGACGCTCGGCACAGTCGACATGATCATCAGCGGACCGTCTTTCGCAGCGCGCAGCTTCCCGCGTTTGGGCATCGCGTATTACCCGTTTATCTTCCGCGATGCGGCGCATCAGGCGGCTTATGCGAAGAGTGACGTGTTCAAGGAAATGATTGACGGCTATCGCGCCAAGACGGGCATTCAGATGACGGCCTACACCTACTACGGTGCACGGCATACAACATCGAATCGACCGTTCACCGATTGCGCTGGCATGAAGGGGCTGAAAATTCGTGTTCCCGATGTGCCGGTTTACATGGCGACGCCAAAGGCTTGCGGTGCAAACCCAACACCGATCGCGTTTGCTGAGGTGTATCTCGCGCTGCAAAACGGCACTGTAGAAGCGCAGGAAAATCCGCTGACGACGATCGAAGCCAAGAAGTTCTACGAAGTCCAGAAGTACATCATGCTGACCGGCCACATCGTTGACGGCTTGGTCACACAGATTGCTCCGCACGTTTGGAACAAGCTGACCGATGCAGAAAAGAAAATATTCACCGACGTCACTCGTGAAGCAGCCGCCCGCGCCACCGCGCAGATCATCAAGCGAGAATCTGAACTGGTGGAGTTCTTCAAGAAAAAGGGCATCAAAATCATTGACGTGGATCGTGCCAGTTTCCAGCAGGCGGTACTCAAACACGCGACTCTGGAGTCGCTTGGCTTCGACAAGAAGGACTACGATCGCATTGAAGCGCTGAAGTAACCACCCCGGGCGCCGCGGTTGCGACGCGAACGCCACGCGACCGCACCCGGGCAATCTCTCGGGCGGACGATGTTCGCCGACTTTCTGTTCTTTCTTCACTTCATCGACAGGACTGTCATGTCAGCCCAATCCCCTTTGCCGAATGGCGGCCACGAGCGCATTGATCCCGACGGCCCCAAAGTGCTTGACGACGATGGCAATTTCCTGGCCTCCGACGCACCCATTGATTTATCGATTTATGGCTGGGAGGACTGGATATCTCTGGGTTTCTTCTTTCTGCTGGCAGCCGACATTTTCTATCAATTTTTCACGCGTTATGTGTTGTCCGACTCGGCCGCATGGACCGAGGAGATCGCACGCTATCTGTTAATCATCGTGGTGTTTCTCGGCGCATCAATGGCAGTGCGCAAGAATACGCAAATTCATGTCGAATTTGTCTATCGGTACCTGCCACCGTGGTTGGGCCGCATCCTGTCGACCTTTGTTGACGTGGTTCGAGTGTTGTTTCTCGGCTACGCCACCTGGCTGTCTTGCGAATTGGTGCCCAAGATGCAAAACCTCTCGATGACTGTAGTCGATTTTCCGATGAGCTACGTCTACGCATTCGTAGCGATTGGCTTTGCGCTGATGACCTACCGAGCGGTGCAAGTGTCAATCACGCACTGGAAGCAGGGCTGGAGCACGTTAGAGCGTCCCATGGAGGGCGTGTAAATCATGAACACTTTATTCTTCGCCAGCTTTCTCGCCGCGATGAGCACTGGCATTCCGATCGCCATCGCGATGTGTATCGGCTCGCTAATCTACATCTGGTTTTCCGGTGCAATTCCGCCGATCGCCATCATCCATCGGATGGTCGGCGGCATCGACAGCTTTCCACTACTGGCTGTGCCCTTCTTCATTTATGCCGGCAATCTGATGAACTCGGCGGGCATCACCAATCGCATCTTTAACTTTGCGCTGGCGCTCGTGGGCTGGTTGAAGGGCGGACTGGGTCACGTGAACGTGGTCGCTTCCGTCGTGTTTGCCGGCATGTCAGGCACGGCAGTCGCCGACGCCGGCGGTCTCGGCACCATCGAAATCAAGGCGATGCAGGACCACGGGTATCCAACCGAATTTGCCGTGGGTATCACCGCCGCGTCGAGCACACTGGGGCCGATCATTCCACCCTCGCTGCCGATGGTGATTTACGGCGTGCAGGCCAATACCTCCATCGGTAAATTGTTCGCGGCGGGTTTCATTCCCGGCGCGATCATGGCAATCTTCATGATGATCATGGTGGGCTATTACGCGCACGTTCGCAAGTACGGCGCTGACATCAAATTTTCATGGAATCGCATGGGTCGCGCGTTCATCGAGCTAGCGGCCGTGATGATCACTGCCGCGATATTGTTTGTATTGTGGGACGAAGCTCGCGAAAGCCTCGGCGGATTCGTGCGTTTCGGGCTGCCGTTGATTGCTGTCATGGTGGTCGACAGAATATTCAAATTTGACGCTTTCATGGCGCTTTTGACGCCTGTGATTCTGATTGGCGGGATGGCATCCGGCCTGTTCACGCCGACTGAGGCGGCCGTGGCTGCGTCGGCATGGGCATTGTTCCTCGGCTTCGTGTGGTATCGCACGCTCTCGTGGCGCATGTTCATCAAAATTTCGATGGAGACCGTAGAAACGACGGCGGTGGTGCTCTTTATCGTGGCCAGCGCTTCGATCTTTGCGTGGGTGTTAACCACCACGCAGGCGACCGAGGCGGTCGGCACATGGGTGCTCTCGATCAGCTCGAACCCTTTGGTGTTTTTGTTGCTCGCCAACATCTTTCTGTTGTTCGTCGGTTGCTTCATGGAGACGATTGCAGCGATCACGATTCTGGTACCGGTATTCATGCCGATCATCGCGAAGCTCGGGATTGATCCCGTGCATTTCGGTCTCGTCATGGTGCTCAATCTGATGATCGGTCTGCTCACACCACCCGTGGGCATGGTGCTGTTCGTGCTGCAGAAGGTTGCGAGAATATCGTTTGAGCGAACGGTAGCCTCGGTGATGCCGTGGATGATTCCGCTGTTGGCGACGTTAGTCCTCATCACCTATGTGCCGAGTCTGGTGCTGTGGCTGCCGGGAAAACTCTATCCCTAACTGAGCTTCAATTGTGGCAAAAATAGCGCGTGTGGAGCTCTGGCAGATCAATCTGGCCCCGCCAGTGCCACGCACCGACGCCATTCAGGCTTTCGTCACGCAGGAGACGCCGATGCTGCGCGTCACCTGCGACGATGGCTCGCAGGGCACGGGTTACAGCTATACGATTGGCACCGGCGGGTCGTCAGTGATGGCGCTCCTGGAGGATCACCTTGCGCCCAAACTGATCGGACGCGATGCTGACGACGTTGAGGCAATCTGGAAGGATCTGTTTTTCCACACGCACGCCACTGCCGTGGGCGCGATCACGGCGCTGGCGCTGGCGACCGTTGATACGGCGTTGTGGGACTTGCGCTGCCGCCGCAGCAGTACCCCGCTGCATAAAGCCGCAGGCGGTGCACAGAAACGCGTAGTGATGTATTCCACCGAAGGCGGCTGGCTGCATTTGGCGCCCGAGCAATTGGTGACGCAATCGCTAGCAGCGAAGGCCGACGGTTTTAGCGGCGTCAAGATCAAGGTCGGGCGTCCGCATGTGGGCGAGGACATGGCACGCTTGTCAGCCGTGCGTGAGGCCGTCGGCAACGCGTTCGAGATCATGATCGACGCCAATCAGTGCTTCACGGTCGGCGAGGCGATTCGTCGCGCGCGACACTACGAAACGCTAGACATTGCCTGGTTCGAAGAGCCTTTGCCAGCAGAGGATTTGGGCGGACACGAACGGTTGGCGCAGAGTACGAGTTTGCCCATCGCAGTCGGCGAATCGATCTATAGCCTGCAACATTTCCGCGAGTATTTGCAGCGCGGCGCATGTTCAATCGTTCAGGCCGACGTTGCTCGTATCGGCGGCATCACGCCGTGGCTCAAGGTTGCGCACCTAGCCGAGAGCTTCAACGTGCCGATTTGTCCGCATTTTCTGATGGAGCTGCATGTCAGCCTGTGCGCCGCAGTTCCGAACGCGCCGTGGGTGGAATACATCCCGCAGCTTGATTCAATCACCACGCAGGGCATGGCGCGTGAGGGTGGTTTCGCAATCCCTTCTGACGCCGCGGGCCTGGGCATCGTATGGGATTGGGCAGCGATTGAAAAACAGGCGATTCGGCGAGCAATCATCGAGCGCTAGAGTATCAGCTTTTTTCTGAAAGCGCCGTGACACGGGGGCTAACAACGGAAAAACCGATTTGTCGACTATACAAATTTCACCGAACTAGCCCAAGAAAAAAGGCGTTTTCAATGAAAAGCTATATCCCCCAAGACGCTACCAATGTTCGCTAAACCGGCGAATTGATGTCGATGAATTGATAAGTAACACCGAATTGCTGCACGAGGTTGCCGGCCAGCGCGGCAACCCCATCACGCTCCGTGGCATGATGCCCCGCAGCGATCAACGTAATGCCCGATTCACGCGCATGGTGCACGTGCTGCTCGCTAATTTCTCCGGTGATGAACGCGTCCGCGCCCGCTTCGATTGCGTCTTTGAGCAGCCCGCCGCCCGCGCCGGTACACCACGCGATGGTGCGAATCATCCGGTCCGGATGGGTGAACAGTGTCACCCGGCGGCCGTAGTGTCGTGCGCAATAAGCGGCGAGGACGGTACAGCGCAACGCCACATTCAGCCCGAGCTGCCCCAGCATGACGAGCCCCGTGTCGCCCGCTGTACCCATTGGCGATAACCCCAAGCGGCGGCCCATGCAGGCGTTATTGCCAACCTCGGCATGCACATCGAGCGGCAGATGATAGGCGTAGAGATTAATGTTAGCGGCGAGCAGCGCTGCAATGCGGTCGCGGTGATAGCCAACAATCGCTGGATCGTCACCTTTCCAGAATAATCCGTGGTGAACGATGATGGCGTCGGCCTTTGCGGCAATCGCCGCGTCAATCAGGGCCTTGTTTGCAGTGACTCCAACCACAATATGAGATATCGTGTCACGGCCAGCAACTTGTAGGCCATTGACCGCGACATCCTTGAAGCGGCTAACTTCGAGAAATTGATTCAGGTGACGCGTTAGCGCGTCGCGGGACACCGATCCCTTAGATTGTGTGTTCAACGTCTGATTCTCGAGGTCTTGAATAAAATTGTGGAGGTCAACTGTACGCACGCAATATCCCTCGATCTGTCTTTTTTAACGGTGAACTGGTAAATGTTCCCGAAGTAGCTGTCGGCACCGAAACATGCACATGAAGCGTTCTTTGATCACCACGTCTACCACCGGAACTCACATCACTCCCATGCTGGCAACCTCATTATGCTGACACGATTATGGCTCGTATTCGCACAGGTCTGTACGATCTGTGTCGCTATTCTGTTTACCGTCAGCACGTTGCGGCCAGAGTGGCTCGCGCGCGCAACGCCGGTGGCCCCGATTGCGCCGGTGGTCACGTCAACCGCGGCTCCGGCAGCCACGCTTAACGCGTCAATTGATGCCAATACATCGGCCGCACCACAGCATGCCCGCTCTTTTAGTGAAGCGGCCAAACGTGCGCTGCCGTCGGTGGTAAAGGTCTCCACCAGCGCCCAGCGCCGCGCGCGTAGCACGTTGATGGATGATCCGAATTTTCAGCGCTTTTTTGGACGTCAAGGCGCTGATGAGAGCACCCAGCAGAAGCAACAGCAACTGCTGGGCGAAGGCTCAGGCGTGATCGTGCGCAGGGATGGCTATATCCTGACCAACAACCATGTGGTCGAAGGGTCGCAACAAATTCAGGTTGAGTTGACCGACAAGCGCGTGTTCCCCGCGAAGGTCATTGGCGTCGATCCCGATACCGATCTCGCTGTGATCAAGATTGAAGGGACGGATTTTCCAGCAATTACCCTGGGTGATTCACAGGCATTGCAGGTCGCCGACGTCGTGCTCGCGATTGGCAATCCGTTTGGTGTGTTCGGCAATACGGTGACGATGGGTATCGTCAGCGCGCTGGGCCGCACGCAGGTATCGGAGTCCAATCCGTTTGAAAGTTTTATTCAGACCGACGCCGCGATTAATCAGGGCAATTCGGGCGGTGCGCTGGTCAATTCCAATGGCGATTTGATCGGCATTAATTCCAGCATTTTCACGCGAACTGGTGATTTTTCGGGCATTGGTTTTGCGATTCCGACGGCGCTCGCCAAACCCATCATGGATCAGCTCATCGCCACAGGTGAAGTCAAGCGCGGCTACCTCGGCGTGAACTTGGGCACCATCACCAGCGAATTGGCGCAGCGCCTCTCGTTGAAAGACCAGAAAGGCGCGTTCGTAGGCGCCGTGATCGACGGCGCGCCGGGCAGCCGTGCGGGCTTGCGCGTGAACGATGTGATCGTCGAAATCAACGGCCAGACCACCGCAGATCGCACTGATGCGGTGAACACCATCGCGATGACCGCCCCCGCACAAACGATTCCGCTGAAGGTCATGCGTCAGGGCGAAATTGTTGAGCTGAAAGTGACCCTAGGTAAGCGTCCGACCACCAGGCGCTAGGTGTCGACGGCGGCGCGGCTAGCGCCGCCTGCGGTTGCGATGCTCGAACGCACGCTGCAATTATTTGCCGTGCGTACGGATCAATACGTTGCTAGGCTGTGACGTCCTCAGACGCCCGTGCTCGCGGCGTGATAAAGCGGCTCACGACGATTCCGACTTCGTACAGCAGCACCAGCGGCACCGCCAGAAACAGTTGCGACAGCACGTCCGGCGGCGTAACGACTGCGGCAATCACAAACGCAGCGACGATGAAATAGCCGCGAAATTCGCCGAGTTGCTTGACCGTCACGATGCCCGCCCGCGTGAGTACGGCGAGCACAACTGGCGTCTCGAATGTGATGCCAAACGCGATGAACATGGTGAGCGCAAAGCTCCAGTATTTATCAATGTCAGTCGCCATTTGCACACCCACAGGCGTAAACGTGGCGAAGGTTTTGAAAATCGACGGGAACACGATAAAGAATGCGAAGGCCATACCGCAAAAAAACAGAAGCGTTGACGACACGATAATCGGCATCGCCATCTTTTGTTCATGCTTGTAGAGACCCGGCGCAACGAATGCCCACATTTGATAAAGCACCACTGGCAGCGAAATCAGGAAGCCAGCCATTAAGGTGACTTTAAGCGGGATAAAGAAGCTGCCCGTGACGTCGGTCACGATCATTGAGGCGCCCACCGGCATTGCATGCATCATCGGCGCGGCCACCATCGAATAGAGCACGCTCATGCCGGGCCACGCCATCAGCGCAAACGTCACGATCAGCACGGCGACGACGGCCTTGACGATTCGCTCGCGCAGTTCGACCAGATGTGAGATGAAAGATTCTTGAGGGGCTTCGGACATGAGTTAGGAACCAGCAGAGATCAATTTTCCGTTCGGCCTGTGCCCGTCGAAGGCCACGTTACACACAATTTAGTTTCGTCCGTTGCTGCAAATCAGAGGGCGCTTGGACGGGCTCAGCGCGAACGGAAATCTGGAGCGTTGCGCTCGCTAACAAATCGGCTATGCGGCTGCCTTCTTGTCAGCATCGACGACTGGCGCAGGCGTAGCGGGGACGTTGCTCGGCGCTGCTGACGTCAGCGCCCTGGCGTCAATCACGGCCTGAGCTTCCAGCGCTTGTTCAGCGATAGATTTTTCAAGCGCGTCTATTTCGCTCCCCGGTGCATGCAAACCAGCATGACTTGGGGCAGCGATGGTGTTTTCGAGCCCGGCTTCCGCTGTAGCCAGTTTGGCGCGGTAGTCCGAATCCATTTCATTGAACGCTTTGCTCGCCGACGCGGCTTCGTGCTCGACGCTACGTCCGGCTTCGTTCACGGTGGTCTCGAAGCTCTTCGCCGCGTCCTGGGCCGCCTGTTGAAGTTTTTTCAACTCGTCCATCTGCATTTCACGATCAATGTCCTGCTTGACCTGATTGGCATAGCTGCGAGCACGCCCGAGCAAGTGACCCAGCGTGCGTGCGACTTTAGGCAGTTTTTCCGGCCCCAGCACAATCAACGCGACCACGGCGATAATCATCATCTTGCCAAAGGAAAGTTCAAGCATCGAAATTTCCTGGCAGCGTCGGGTGTGATCGCAATGCGCGCTTTGCCGACGCTGTGTTTAAGCGAAGGGACGTGCCCATCCTGGCGAAACAAAACATCACAAACACGTACGTCTCGAAACGTTCAAACTTTGTCGCGCTTTGCTTCGCCTTCAATCACATTGGGCGGAGCCACTGGCGGTGCTTCGGCGGCTGCTTTCGTGGCGTCTTCGCCGCTCTTCATGCCACTTTTGAAATCACTGACCGCGCCGCCGAGATCCTTGCCAACGTTACGCAATTTCTTGGTGCCAAACACCATCACCACAATCAAAAGCACAATCAACCAGTGCCAAATCGAAAACGAACCCATAGGTAACTCCTAACTTCTAAAAATCATGCGAACGAATGCAGGCTTGCTATTCGTTTCTAGCGATCATACGAGCCAGCGGCTCTGAACCGCCCAGCACATGCATATGTAAGTGAAACACGTCCTGTCGGCCAACGCGCCCATCGTTGATGATAGTGCGGAAACCGTCAACCGACCCGTTTTCTCGCGCCACTTGCGACGCAACCAACATCATTTTACCGAGCACCTGCTGATCTTCCGGCTGTGCTTCCGACAATTTGGCAATGTGTTTCTTTGGAATCAGTAGTAAATGCAGCGGCGCAGACGGGTGAATGTCCTTGAACACCAGCACATCATCGTCCTCGTAGACCCGCGTAGACGGGATTTCGTTACGGATGATTTTGCAAAACAGGCAGTCTTTGTCAGTACTCATGGAAGTGGAAATGATGTTGTTGCAATGACTGTGATTTTCGTAAGATCGCATTTCGCCGCGATATCACAAGACTACTTGGGTCTCGACGCCTTCTCTTCAAGCCCGGACAATCCCTCACGCCGCGCGAGCTCCGCGAGAACGTCAGCGCCCGACAAATCGTAGCGAGACATGGCGACGAGCATATGAAACCACACATCTGCCGCCTCGCTGACCACCCGCTCACGAACATCAGCGTTTGCTCCGATCTCAGCGTCCTTGCATGCCATCACGAACTCGGTCGCCTCTTCGCCGACTTTTTTCAATGCGGCGTCTGGCGCTTTTGAAAATAATTTGGCGACGTACGAACTGGCAGGATCGGCGTCCCTGCGCAAAGCAAATGTCTGTGCGAGACGCACAAAAAAATCCGCAGAGTTAGCGCTCACCGTACATCTCCGCCTCGGTCTTGATCGGTTCGAATTGTGTCACCCAAGCGCCGTCGTCCAGTTTGCGGAAAAAACAGTTGCGGCGCCCAGTGTGACAGGCAATGCCGCCCAACTGCTCTACTTTTAAAAGCACCACGTCGCCGTCGCAATCGATCAGCACTTCGCGAACGATCTGCAGGTGACCGGAACTTTCTCCCTTCATCCACTGTGATTTGCGCGAACGCGAGTAGTAGCAGGCTTTGCCGGTAGCGACTGTGCGCTCAAACGCGTCTCGATCCATCCATGCGACCATCAGGATTTCATGAGTCACGGCGTCCTGCGCAATGGCTGGAATCAGGCCCTTTTCATCGAAACGAAGTTCGGTCACGACCGACTCCGACGTTGCGATTTTGGGAGGAGCGAGTGGCGTAGCTGACATGCATCTAGTCTATCAGCCGAGTTTTAGTACGATGGCGACGCTGCGGCCGCGCAGCATCGAGCGCATGCATCATCAAATCTTTTCGCTCGACGCTGCCTCGCCGCGATGGCCATTAAAATCAACAGCTTTTCGCCTTTGCCCCTATTTAATGGGGGCTGTGGCGCCGTTTTGGCTAAAGTCGATTACCGATTCAATTCGCTCGTAGCCCCAGCGTATAAAGGGTTAAACCAAAAAGCTGAGTGTTATGAGTGAGGCGAGGACCTCTGCTGCGCGAGCGGTTGATCGCTGGGCAGCATG